>NZ_JCBATA010000016.1:0-132828 GCF_059816245.1 Frankia sp. RB5 | reverse complement strand
CGCGTTCGAGGACGCCGCCGTCGTCGAGGCGCTGTTCGGAGGTGAAACGCATGGTCGTGCCTTTCGGGAGCGCGCGGTGAACGGCGCTCCCGGACGACCTACCGCCCGACCGTGACCCCGACGGGGAACCCGGCGCCGCGGCGGGCACCCGCGCGCACGCCGCTCACAGTGGTGCGGCCGGCGCCGTCCGGGGCCCGCAAGGGACCGTTCGTCGTCCTGCTGCTGGTGCTGCTCGGGGCCGGGCTGCTGGGGCTGCTGCTGGTCAACCTCGCGCTCATGGAGGGCTCGTTCCAGGAGAGCCGGCTGCGAGGCCAGGCCGCGTCGCTCGCTGACGAGCAGCAGTCGCTCGCCGTGCGGGCCGACCAGCTCTCCGACCCGGCGGCCCTCGCGGCCGCCGCCGCCCGCGACGGGATGATCCCCGGCGGGGTGCCGCAGTACCTCCCCCCGGGCTCGCCGCTGCCCGCCGGCGCGCGGGTGCTGTCCCGCGAGCCGGACAACGGCGCCGTGCTGGTGATCGTGCCCGCCCCGCCCGGTCAGCAGCCGCCCGCGGCCGGTGCCGCCGGCACCGGGTCCACGGCGCCCGCCGGCGCCGCCGGAACCAACGGGGCCGGCACCGCGGTGGCGGGCGGCACCGCGGCCGGCGGTGCGACGACCACCGGCGTCACGACGGGTGGCACGGCGACGGGCGGCACCCCGGCGGGGGCGGGGACGACCGGCGGCACGTCTTCCGGCGTGGCGTCGTCGGGTACCGGGCACGGCGTCGGAACCGAGCACGGCGCCGGAACCGAGCATGGCGCGGCGCCCGTCACGGGCGGCGGCGCTTCCGCGGGCAGCCCGGTGTCGGGTGGCGGCGCGGGCCACGGCACGCCTGGCGGTGCCGCACCCGGTGGCGACGCCTCCGGCTCGGGCGGTGCCACGGCGGGCGGGGAAGTGGGTACGGGCGGCGCGGCGGCGGGCGGGGCCGGTGGCGCCACGGGCGCCGTGGGCGGAACCGCTGGCGGTGCGGGTGCCGGCGCCGCCGCCACCACCGGTACGGACATCGCCGGGCGGAGGTGACGTCGGGCGGTGAGCTCCACCCTGTCCGGCCCCCCTCGGCGTGGGCGGGGCCGGCTGCGGCTCGTGACCCCGCCGCCGGCGTCCGTCCACGGCGGGCGACTGCGCCGGGACGACGACCACGGCGCCTCCCGTCACGACCCGGACGACCGCTACGACACCGCCGACGGCCGTGAGGACGACCGCCCCTACCGCGAGGACGGCCGCCGGCACCGCGGCGACGGCCGCCGCCCGCGCGAGGACGCCCGGCGGCGCCCCCGCCCGCGCTACCGCGTCGAGGACCACGACAGCCGCGGCTACGACGACGGCGGCCACGACGACGACGGTTATGACGGCGGCGGTTATGACGACGACGGCTACGACGGCGGCGGCCACGACGACGGTTATGACGATGGCTACCGCGCTGGCCGTGGCTCGGGGCGTAGGCGCTCCGACTCCTCCGGCGAGGCTGACGGCGAGTACGGCGACGGCCGCGAGGACCACCGAGTCGAGGGCGGGCGCGATCGGCGCGCTCCGGTCCGGCGGCCCGCGCGTGGCGGGTCCGGTGGGTCCGGTGCGGCGCGATCGGGTGGCGGGTCAGGCGGGCGGCGCGTCTACCGTCCTGGTACCGCGGGCCGCCTCGCGGCCGGAGGGCAGGGCGGCCGGGGCAGTTCGGGCGGCCGGTCGGGTCCGGTACGCGGGGCGGGTGGCCGCCGTCCGCCGGTGCGCCGGCGCCGCCCGCCCCGCAGCTACCGGCTGGGTAGCCCGCGACGGCGGGTGCGGGCCACGGTCGTGTTCATGTGTGTGCTGCTCGGCATCCTGGCCGTGCGCCTGACGCAGCTGCAGGGCATCTCGGCGTCGACCTACGCGGCTCAGGCCGAGGCGCAGCGGCTGCGCACGATCGTGCTGCCGGCCGCGCGTGGGTCCATCACCGACCGGTCCGGGCACACCCTGGCCCAGCACGTCGAGCTGCGCGCCGTCTACGCGAACCCGCAGAACGTCCGCGACGCCCACGCCACCGCCGTGAAGCTTTCTCCGCTGCTCGGGGTCGACGCGGCGACCCTCGGAAAACGGATGACCGTCAAGCCCGACGACGACCACACCAAGTTCGTCTACCTCGCCCGCGGCCTGACACCGGACGTCGGGGACAAGGTCACGAAGCTGGAGCTGCGCGGCATCGGCATCACCGAGGAACGCGGCCGTACCTACCCCGCCGGCGCGCTGGCCGCGAACGTCGTCGGGTTTATGCGTCACGGTGACGGCGACGTGCTCAAGGGCGGCGGCGGGCTGGAACTCGCCTATGACAAGGTGCTGCGCGGCACCGACGGCCTGCGCCAGCTGCTGGCCAACCCGGAGGGCATCGAGATCCCCTCCGGGCACACCCGGCAGAAGGACCCCGAGCCGGGCTCCGCGCTGCGGCTCACCCTGGACCGTGACATCCAGTGGAACGCGCAGAACGCCATCGCCGAGGCGGTCACCTCGTCGCAGGCCGACGGTGGCACGGTCGTCGTGACGGTTCCCCGCAGCGGGGACATCCTCGCGATGGCCGACGCCCCTCAGTTCGACCCCAATCACATCACCGCGCAGGACACGAAGGCGCTGGGGAACAGAGCCACCCAGGACGCCTACGAGCCGGGCAGTGTCAACAAGGTGATCACGATGGCGGCGGCGCTGGACCGCGGCCTGGTCACCGCCGAGACGCCGATGACCGTCCCGCCGTCGATCACCCGCGGCGGGGTGCCCATCAGGGACGCGGAGCCGCACGGCGTCGAGCACCTGACGACGGCGGGGGTGCTGGCCCGCTCCAGCAACATCGGCACCGTCGAGGTCGCGGACAAGGTGGGGCGCGCCGGGCTCGAGCAGGCGCTGCGGGCCTTCGGCCTGGGCGCGAAGACCGGGCTGGACTTCCCCGGCGAGGGCGCCGGCCTGCTGCCCCCGTCGAAGGACTGGTCGGGCAGCCAGGTCGCGACGATCTCCTACGGGCAGGGCATGTCGGCCACCGCCCTGCAGATGGCCTCGGTGTACGCGACGATCGCGAACGGCGGTGTGCGGGTGACGCCCCGGCTCGTCGACGCGATCACCGGTCCGGACGGGAAGGTCCAGCCGATGCCGCACCCGCCCGGCCAGCGGGTCGTCAGCGCCCAGACGGCCTCGACGCTGACCCGGATGTTGGAGGCGGTGGCGACCAACGAGGGCACCGCGCCGCTCGCCGAGGTCCCCGGCTACCGGGTGGCCGGCAAGACGGGCACCGCCGACCGGCCCGACCCGGTGCACGGCGGGTACGAGGGCCATACCTCGTCGTTCATCGGGTTCGCGCCCGCCGACAACCCGCGGGTCGTCGTCGAGGTCGTCCTGGACAACCCGAAGAACGGGTACTTCGGCGGTCAGGTCGCCGCGCCGGTGTTCCAGAAGGTGATGAGCTTCGCACTGACCACGCTGGGCGTGCCGCAGCCGACGACGAAGCCCGCGCCTCTGGTCCTCGATCTTGACAAGTAGTCCACAACTCGTGCGTATCACCTCCCTCCGGACGGACGATCCGCCGCCCGCCGGCACGGTTCGCCCGGCCTCGCCGGGCCTGTACCACCCTGGTCAGGGCTCTGTTGGGGGCGACACTCCGGCACCTGGGGACGGACCACCCCGATGCCCGGGCGCCCGTGCGGATGGCCGTGCTTGCTCCTACTAAGGTCGTGAGCGTGACCCCTCCGGCACCCCGACCGGCCGCCCCGCGCCCGTGCGGCCTGGCTGACCTCCGTGCGGTGCTCACCGCCCCCGCGCCGCAGGCCGCCGCCCCCGTGACCGAGGCCCCCGTGACCGAGGCCCCCGTACCCGGTCCCGGCGGCGGCGAGGACTGGCCGGGCGTGCTCGTGCGCGGCGTCACGCATGACTCCCGCCAGGTCGTGCCCGGCGACCTGTACGCGGCGCTGCCCGGCGCGCATGTCCACGGCGCCCGGTTCACCGCCGCCGCGCTCGCCGCCGGCGCCGTCGCGGTCCTGACCGACGCCGACGGCGCGGGCCGCATCGCCGCCGCGACCGACGCCCGGCCGGGGGTACCCGTGCTGGTCAGCGCGGATCCACGGCGCGATCTGGCGCCGGTGGCCGCGCGGATCCACGGCGATCCGTCCGCCCGGCTGCGCCTCCTCGGCGTCACCGGGACGAACGGCAAGACGACCACCGCGTTCCTGCTCGACGCCGGCCTGCGCGCCGCCGGGCACACCACCGGGCTGATCGGCACGGTCGAGACCCGCATCGGGCCGCGCCGTCTCGCCAGCGCCCACACGACCCCGGAGGCCAGCGACCTGCAGGCGCTGCTCGCCGTCATGCTCGAGGAGGGTGTCGACGCGGCGGCGATGGAGGTGTCCAGCCACGCGCTGGCCCAGCACCGGGCGGACGCGCTGCACTTCGCCGGTGCGCTGTTTACCAACCTCAGCCAGGACCATCTGGACTTCCACCCCACGATGGACGACTACTTCGAGGCCAAGGCGTCGCTGTTCACCCCGGACCGGTCCCAGGCGGCGGTGATCGGCGTCGCCGACGCCTGGGGACGCCGCCTCGCCGCCCGCCGCCCGGACGCGATCACCTTCGCCGTCGAGGGCCCGGCCGACTGGACGGCCCGCGACATCACCGCCGGGCCCACCGGCAGCGAGCTGCTCGCCCGCGGGCCGGGCGGGCTGCGGGTGGCGCTGTCCGTCCCGCTGCCCGGTATGTTCAACATCGCCAACGCGCTGGGCGCCCTGGCGCTGCTGGCCACGGTCGGGGTCGACCCGGCCGCCGCGGCCGCCGGGATCGGCGCGCTGCCCGGCGTGCCCGGTCGGATGGAGCGGGTCGACGCCGGCCAGCCCTTCCTGGCGCTCGTCGACTTCGCGCACACCCCGGACGCGGTGACGACGCTGCTGGAGACCGTCCGTCCCCTGGTGAAGGGCAGGATCATCATCGTGCTCGGCTGCGGCGGCGACCGTGACCGCGGCAAGCGCCCGTTGATGGGCGCCGCCGCGGCGACCCTCGCCGACCTCGCGATCCTCACCAACGACAATCCGCGTTCCGAGGACCCGGACGAGATCCTCGCCGCCATGCTCGCCGGCGTGCCGGCGCAGCTGCGCGGCGCCGGGGACGACCGGGTGCGCGTCGAGCCGGACCGGGCCGCCGCCATCGCCGCGGCGGTCGCCGAGGCGGGGCCGCAGGACGCGGTCGTCGTGGCCGGCAAGGGCCACGAGTCCGGGCAGGAGCAGGACGGTGTGGTGACCCCGTTCGACGACCGGCTGGTGCTGCGGGCCGCCCTCGACGCGGCGGCGGGCGGATGATCCCGCTTACCCTGGCCGAGGTGGCCGCGGCGACGGGCGGCCGGCTCGACGCGCAGGCCGACCCGGCCGCGGTGGTGCGCGCGGTGAGCGTCGACTCCCGCGCGGCCGGCCCCGGCACGCTGTTCGTCGCCCTCGCCGGCAGCCGCGTCGACGGGCACGACTTCGCCACCGCCGCGTCCGCCGCGGGCGCCGTCGCGGTGCTCGCCGCCCGCCCGGTGGGGGTGCCGGCCGTCGTCGTCGCCGACCCGCACGCCGCGCTCGCGGCGCTGGCCGCCCACGTGCGTGACCTGGCGGGCGCCACCGTCGTCGCCGTCACCGGCTCGGCCGGCAAGACCACCACCAAGGATCTGATCGCCGACCTGCTGGCCGAACTCGGCCCGACGGTCGCCGCGCCGGGCTCGTTCAACAACGAGATTGGCCTGCCGCTGACCCTGCTGCGCACCGAGCCGGACACCGCGTTCGTCGTGCTGGAGATGGGCGCGCGCGGCCTCGGGCACATCGCCACGCTGTGCGCGGTGGCCCGCCCGGCCATCGGCGCGGTGCTCAACGTCGGCAGCGCGCACGTCGGCGAGTACGCCGACGGCCGGGCCGGGATCGCCGCGGCCAAGGGCGAGCTCGCCGAGGCGGCGTCGGACGCGGTCGTGCTCAACGCCGACGATCCGCTGGTCGCCGCGATGGCGGCGCGCGCCGGGGCCGGCGCCGAGGTGCTGACGTTCGGCGCGGCGCCGGGCGCGGACGTGCGGGCCGACGGCGAGATCCGCGTCGACGGCACCGGGCGTGCCTCGTTCACGCTGGTCGCGGGCGGTGAGTGCCATCCGGTGACGCTCGGGCTCGTCGGTGCCCACCAGGTGCCCAACGCGCTGGCCGCAGCGGCCGTGGCGCTGCGCCTCGGTCTCGCCCCGGCCCGGATCGCCGCCGCCCTGGGCGCGGCCCGCCCGCGCAGCCGCTGGCGGATGGAGGTCACCTCGACCCGGGCCGGCGTCGTGGTCGTCAACGACGCCTACAACGCCAACCCGGAGTCGATGGCGGCGGCGCTGCGCACGCTGGTCGCCATGCGCCCGGCGGGCGGACGGGCGATCGCGGTGCTCGGCGGGATGGGGGAGCTCGGCGACGCCGCCGACGACGAGCACGACGCGCTCGGCCGCCTCGCGGCCCGGCTCGGTGTCGACCGGCTCGTCGCGGTGGGTTCGGCGACGCGGCGGGTCGACGAGGCGGCCCGTCGGGATGGCGCCTGGACGGGTGAGTCGGTGTGGGTGGCCGACGTGGACGAAGCGGTGGCGGCGGTGGTCGCGCTCGCCCGGCCGGACGATGCCGTGCTGGTCAAGGCCAGCCGGTCCTACGGTCTGGAGCGGGTCGCGGCGGACGTGGTGGCGAAGTTCGGCGTCGACGGCGACGGGATCGAGGGGACATGAGGACGGACGGCTGGCGGCAACGCGGACCCGCGCGGGTGACCCACGGGTGAGAGGCGTCCTGATCGCGGCCATGGTCGCGCTGATCGTGTCGTTGCTCGGCACGCCCTGGGTGATCCGGCTGTTCCGCCGGCAGGGATACGGACAGGAGATCCGGGAGGACGGCCCGTCGAGCCACCTCACCAAGCGGGGGACGCCCACCATGGGCGGCACGGTGATCATCGTGGCCGCCCTGGCCGGGTACTTCATCGCCCATCTGGTCACCGGGATCGGTTTCACCGCGTCCGGACTGCTGGTGCTGCTGGTGATGACCGGTCTCGGGCTCGTCGGCTTCCTCGACGACTACATCAAGATCCGTAAGCAGCGCAGCCTCGGGCTCACCGCGCGGATGAAGTTCGCCGGGCAGGCCGCGGTCGCGTTCGCCTTCGGCCTGCTCGCCGTCCGGTTCAAGAACGACCACGGGCTGCTGCCGGGGTCGACGTACATCTCGATCGTGCGCGACACCGGGCTGTCCGTCGGCATCTTCGCGTTCCCGCTGCTGGCCTGGATCATCATCGCGGCGACGTCGAACGCGGTGAACCTCACCGACGGCCTGGACGGCCTGGCCGCCGGGTCGTCCGCGATGGTGTTCGGCGCCTACGTCGTCATCTCGTTCTGGCAGTTCGGCAACCAGTGCATGCCGAGTGACTCGCCGGACGGGTGCTACCTGGTGCGCGACCCGCTGGACGTGGCGCTCGTCGCGGCGGCGGCGATGGGGGCCTGTTTCGGCTTCCTGTGGTGGAACGCGAGCCCCGCGAAGATCTTCATGGGGGACACCGGGTCGCTGGCGCTCGGCGGCGCGTTCGCCAGCATCGCCATCGTCAGCCGCACCGAGCTGCTGCTCGTCGTGCTCGGCGGGCTGTTCGTCATCGAGACGCTGTCCGTCCTGATCCAGGTGGCCTTCTTCAAGGCGACCAAACGGCGGGTGTTCAACATGGCGCCGATCCACCACCATTTCGAGCTCGCCGAATGGCCCGAGACGACCGTGATCATCCGGTTCTGGATCGTCTCCGGCCTCGCGGTCGCGTTCGGCCTCGGGCTGTTCTACGCCGAGTTCCTCAGCCACGGGGGGAGTTAGCCCACCATGGCCGCCGAGACTGACTGGGCCGGACGGCCGGTGCTCGTCGTCGGCGTCGGGGTGTCCGGCGCGGCCGCGGCGCGGGCGCTGCTGGCCCGGGGCGCGCGGGTGCGGGTCGTCGACGCGGCCGACGGGGAGCGGCAGCGGGCGGCGGCGGACGCGCTGCGGGCCGCCGGCGCCGTGGTCGACCTCGGCGGGCTGCCCGCCGGGCCGGGCGAGGCGTCCCTCGTCGTCACCTCGCCGGGGGTGCCGCCGACCGCGCCGCTGATCACCGGGTCGGCGGCGGCCGGGGTGCCGGTGTGGGGCGAGGTGGAACTCGCCTGGCACTGGGCCGGCGGCGACCGGCGCTGGCTGGCCGTCACCGGCACGAACGGCAAGACGACGACCACCGAGATGCTCGGCGCCATGCTCGCCACCGGAGGGCGGCGCGCCACCACCGCCGGCAACATCGGCACCCCGATCGTCGAGGCAGTGGATGCTCGGCCGCCGTTCGAGGCGCTCGCCGTCGAGCTGTCCAGCTTCCAGCTGCATTACACGCACAGCGTCGTCCCGCTGGCCGCGACCGTGCTCAACGTCGCCCCGGACCACCTGGACTGGCACGGCGGCGCCGAGGCGTACGCCGAGGCGAAGGCACGGATCTGGCGGGATCCGGCGACGATCGCCGTCGGCAACGCCGACGACCCGGCGAGCGTGCGGCTGCTGGCCGCCGCGCCCGGCCGGCGCGTCCTGTTCGGCCGCGACCCGGCCGCCCGGCCCGATCCGGGATTCGCCCGCGGCCTCGGCGGCCCTGACAGCCGCGGTGCCACCCGCGGTGGCGGCGGGCTCGGGCTTCCCGGGCTGACGGTCGAGGACGGCCACCTCGTCGATCACGCGTTCGGCGGGGGTCGGATCATCGCCCTGCGGGACCTGCGGGTGAGCGGGCCGCACATGATCTCCAACGCGCTCGCCGCCGCGGCGCTCGCCCGCGCCGAGGGCGTCGAGCCCGCCGCGATCGGCGCGGCGCTCGCCGCCTTCCGCGCCGGCGCCCACCGCAACGCCGAGGTCGCCGTCGTCGACGGCGTGCGCTGGGTCGACGACAGCAAGGCGACGAACCCGCACGCCGCAGCGGCCTCCCTGGTCGGCTACCCCTCCGTCGTGTGGATCGCCGGTGGCCTGAACAAGGGCCTTACCTTCGATGACCTGGTACGACAGGCCCGCGGCGGGCTGCGGGCGGTCGTGCTGATCGGGTCGTGCGCGGACGAGATCGCCGCCGCGCTCGCCCGACACGCCCCCGATGTCCCCGTCGAACGGGCCGCCGGCATGGACGATGCCGTGGAGACCGCCGCGACGCTCGCCCACAGTGGTGACACGGTGCTGCTCGCGCCGGCCGCCGCGTCGATGGACATGTTCCGCGACTACGCGGCCCGCGGCGACCAGTTCGCGGAGGCGGTGCGCGCACGAGAGGGGTGAGGCGTGGCGGGGTCGGGGTCGGGACCCAGAGCGGCCGGCGGGGCGACCCGTCCGGCGGCCGTGCGGGCGGTGCGGGCCGTCCGGGACGGCGGGAGCGGCCCCCGTGGCTCCGGCGGCTCCGGTGGCTCCGGCGGCCGGGGCGGATCCGGTGGCCAGGGCGACGGCGAGGAGGAGGCCGCCGCCGCGTCGCGGGCGCCGCTGCTCGACCGGCCGCTGGCGTCGTACTACCTGCTGCTGTCCTCCGCCGGCCTGCTGCTGCTGCTCGGCCTGGTGATGGTGCTCTCCGCGTCGAGCGTGCGGTCCTACGCAGACTTCGGCTCGTCCTACACGCTGTTCATCCGGCAGGCGACCTGGGTGGGCATCGGCCTGCCGATCGTCGTGCTGGCCAGCCGGATGCCGGTGCGGGTGTTCCGCGCGCTGGCCTACCCGCTGCTCGGCGTCACGGTGTTCCTGCTCATGGTCGTGCTCGTGCCGGGCATCGGCAGCGTCCGGGGCGGGGCCCGGCAGTGGATCGTCGTCGGCCCGATCACCATCCAGCCCAGCGAGCTCGCGAAGATCGCGCTGGTGCTGTGGTGCTCGGACCTGCTGGTGCGCAAGCGGCGGCGGCTGTCCGACCCCAAGCACCTGTTCGTCCCGCTGGTGCCGGCGTTCCTGTTCATCGACCTGCTCATGCTGCTGGAGCCGGACCTCGGCGGCGCGATCTGCGTGACGGTCGTGCCTCTGACGATCCTGTGGGTGATCGGCACGCCGAAGCGCTTCTACGGCGCGGTGCTGGCCACCATGATCACGGCGGCGACCATCCTGGCGGTCGCCGAGCCCTACCGGCTGAAGCGGCTGCTGTCGTTCACCGACCCCTTCTCCGACGCCAGCGGCAACGGCTTCCAGGCGGTACAGGGCATCTACGCGCTGTCCACGGGCGGCTGGTGGGGGGAGGGGCTCGGCGCGTCCCGGGAGAAGTGGCCGGAGCTGCTACCCGCCGTGCACACCGACTTCATCCTGGCGATCATCGGCGAGGAGCTGGGACTCGTCGGCAGCCTGGTGGTGGTGGGCCTGTTCGGGGTGATGGGCTACGCGGGGCTGCGCATCGCGCACCGCACGGACGACCTGTTCGTGCGCCTGGCCGCCGCCGGGGTGACGGCGTGGATCATCGTCCAGGCGGTGGTGAACATGGGCGCGGTCGTCGGCCTGCTGCCGATCACCGGCGTCACGCTGCCGCTGGTGTCGTTCGGCGGATCGTCGCTGCTGCCGACCCTGACGGCGCTGGGCATGCTGCTCGCCTTCGCCCGCTCCGAGCCGGCCGCGGCGCAGTACCTGCGGCGCCGGGCGGAGGAACGCCGCGCGGCGCGGGCCGAGCCGTGGCGCGCGCGGGCACGCCGGGTGCTGCCGGGAGCCCGCACGCGCCGCCCGGACCTCGGACTGGTGCCCCTGCGCGACGACGAGGACGCCGACCCCGGCGAGCACGGCCCCGCTGCGCGCCGTCGCGGGAAGGCGACCACCGGGGGAGACGGGCGCCGCGGCGGCGAGACTCCCGCCTCGTCGGTGACGACCTTCGTCGCGGGCAGGGGATCCAGGAAAGGTAAGATCAAAAAGGTGTCCCCGGCGGCGAACAGCGTGGCCTCTCCGGGGCGGACGGGCCGGTCGGAGCGCGTATCACCCGGTTCCGCCGGGCGAGCCGGTGGGGCCGGTCTGTCCACGGGGCGGCGCGATGTGTCATCGTCTTGAGCGATGTTGCGAAGTGTCGTGCTCGCCGGCGGCGGGACAGCCGGCCATGTCGAACCCGCCCTCGCGGTCGCGGACGCCCTGCGTGCCGCCGAGCCCCGGACGCGGCTGACCCTGCTCGGCACCTCCGTCGGCCTGGAGGCGCGGCTGGTGCCCGCCCGCGGGTACGAGCTGGCGACGGTGCCCAAGGTGCCGATGCCCCGCAGGCCCGGCGCCGCGCTGCTGAAGCTCCCCGGCCGGCTGTTCGACGCGGTCCGCCAGGCCGGCGCGACCCTGGACGAGGTGCGCGCCGACGTCGTCGTCGGCTTCGGCGGCTACGTGTCGGTGCCGGCCTACCTGGCCGCGCGCCGGCGCGGCATCCCGATCGTCGTGCACGAGGCGAACCCGCTGCCCGGCATGGCCAACCGGCTCGGCGCCCGGTTCACCCCGTTCGTGGCCACCTCGTACCCGAGCACGCCGCTGCGCGGGGCCACCCTGACCGGCATCCCGCTGCGCGAGGAGATCCTCACCCTGGACCGGTCGCCGACCGCCGCCCGCGCCGCGCGGGCCCACTACCGGCTTGACCCGCACCGCCCCACGCTGCTCGTCTTCGGCGGCTCGCAGGGCGCCCGCAGCCTCAACCAGGTGATGACGGCGGCGGCCCGCCCGCTGGCCACCGCCGGTGTCCAGGTCCTGCACGCCGCCGGACCGAAGAACTACGACGACGTCGCCGCCGCGCTACCCCGTGGCCTGCCGGCCCCCTACGAGCTGCGCCCCTACCTGGACGACATGGCGTCGGCGTACGCCGCCGCCGACATGACGCTGTGCCGCTCCGGCGCGATGACCTGCGCCGAGCTCGCCGCCGTCGGTCTGCCGGCGGCCTACGTCCCACTGCCGATCGGCAACGGCGAGCAGCGCCGCAACGCCCTGCCCACCGTCGAGGCGGGCGGCGGCCTGCTCGTCGACGACGCCGAGCTGTCCGCCGACTGGCTGATCGCCAACGTGCTGCCGGTGCTCACCTCGGCGGAGCGGCTGGCGAAGATGTCGGCGGCCTGCGCCGGCACCGGCTACCCGCAGGCCGCCTCGGCGATCGTCGGCATGATCCGCGAGGCCGCGGGCACCCGGCGCCGTTCCCGCCCCCGCCACGCCGCCTCCTGACCGCTCAGCGCAGCAGGGACAGCACCACCACCGGGATCTCGCGGTCCACCTGCTCCTGATGGCCCTGGATGCCGGGCATCGCCGCAACCAGGGCCTGGTAGAGACGTTCGCGCTCGGTGCCGGTGGCGGTGAGGGCCTCCGCCTCGTGGCGCTCGGTGCCGAGCTCCACGACGACCTTCGGGTTCGCCGCCAGGTTGCGGTACCAGTCCGGGTCGCGCGGCGCGGCCATGTTCGAGGCGAACACGACGATCCGCCCGCCGCCGTTGCTGTCGCCGTCGTTGCCGCCGGGGTCGCTCTCGCCGCCGCCGTCGGCATTGCCGCCGGCGCTCGCGCTGTCCTCGGTGGCGGTGTCCCGCACGTAGCCCAGCGGGGTGGTGTGCTCCCGCCCGGTGCGCCGTCCGGTTGTCGTCAGCAGCACCAGCCGCGAACCGGGCAGCGTCTTCACGAGCTCGCCGCCGGTCGCCCGGTACTCGGCGATCACGGTCTGGTTCACCGCCCGGATGTCGAACCCGGGCCTGGGCGCGTCCTGCGTGTCGGGCATCGTCTCTAGGATCCTCACCGGTCGCCGCCGGCCGGGGCCGGTGGTGGACGTGTTGCGGTAGTCAATCATTTACAGCGCGTAACCGCGAGGAGGATCACCCCGGTGGGCGGGCCGCGCCGTTCTCCGCCCGTCCGCCGTCGACGCCCAGGCGTCGACGCCTGGGCGTGGCCGTCAGGCGTCGGGCGGTGCCTCCAGCGCGGCCAGCAGCCGCGGCCCGACGGTGGTGATCGTGCCCGCGCCCAGGGTGAGCAGCAGGACGCCGTGGGACGGGGCGGGGCCGGTGAGCGCGGTCCGGACGTCGGCGGCGAGGCGGTCGACCAGCGCCAGCCAGGGCACGTAGGCGGCTGTGACAGGGTCGGAGAGCCGCTTGACCAGGTCGGTGGGGTGGCGGCCGAGGTCGTCGGTCTCCCGGGCCGCGTAGATGTCGGTGACGTACACCCGGTCGGCGTCGGTGAAGGCGGTGGCGAAGCCGTCGAGCATCGCCGCGAACCGGCTGTAGGTGTGGGGCTGCAGGACCGCCCACACCTCGCGGCCCCGGGCGCGGGACCTGGCCGCGGCGAGCGTCAGGCGGATCTCGGTGGGGTGATGCGCGTAGTCGTCGATGATCTCGAGGCTGTGGACGCCCGCGGGGTCCGCGTCGGCGGTCGTCGTCGCGGCTGCCGGCGCACCGGCCGACGGCATGGGAACCAGGGCCGGTGCCGAGACCGGAGCGGGAGCCGCCGGTGTGGCGATCGCTGGGCCTGAGCCCGCCGTCAGGGGTGCTGGGGCCGCCGTCAGGGGTGCTGAGGCCGCGGTCCGGGGGGCGAGGGAGGCGGCCCGGGCGCCGGGGACGGCCTGCAGGGCTTCGGCCGCCACGGGGCCGAGGGCCGCGGCCACGGGGGCGTCCGCGGCGCGCCAGAAGCCGACGAACTCGAAGCGGCGGGCCGCGCCGGTGTAGGTGGCGAGGGTCGCCAGGGACTGGGCGGGCTCGACGCCGAGATCGGTGGCCACGGCCAGGGCCGCGAGCGCGTTGAGGACGGAGTGCCGGCCGGGCACGCCGAGCGTGAGGGTGCCGACCTCCTCGCCGCCGCGCAGCACGACCGCCCGGGCGGTGTCGTCGCCGCGGGTGGGGTCCACGTCCACCGCCCGCCAGTGCCGCTCGGCGCCGAACCCGTAGTCGATCACGCTGAACGCCGGCCCGGCCGCGGCCCCCGTCGTGCCGGCCGCGGATGTCGCCGGCTCGGGCGCCACCGGCGCCGTCTCGGGCGTCTCGGACGGCTCGGGCGGCGTGCCGGGGGTGCTCAGCCGCGCCAGGACGGCGGCCACGCCGGGATCGTCCCCGCACACCACCAGGCGCCCGCCGGGCCGCACCCGGCGGGCGAAGGCGGTGAAGGCCGCCTGCACGGCCGCGGCGTCCGGGAAGATGTCGGGGTGCTCCCACTCGACGTTGGTGATCACCGCGACGGTGGGCTCGAGCCCGGCGAACGCGCCGCCGTACTCGTCGGACTCCAGCACGAACACGTCGCCGGCGCCGGTCAGCGCGTTCCCGCCGAGTTGGGACACCTCGGCGCCGATGACCGCCGTCGGGTCGAGCCCGGCGGCGCGCAGCACCAGCGCCAGCATCGCCGACGTCGTCGACTTGCCGTGCGAGCCGGCGACCGCGACCAGCCGGTAGTCGGCGGTGAGCTCCGGCAGCCACTCGGTGCGCCGGCGCACCGGTAGGCCGAGCCGGCGGGCGGCGACGATCTCAGGATGATCGTCGGGCAGCGCGCTGGAGGCCACGACGACGTCCACCCCGGCGAGTTCGGCGGCGATCGCGTCCGCGGCGGGCGGCGGGCCGACCCGGACGGGCACGCCCCGGGCCCGCAGGGTCGCCACCCGCGGCGACTCCTCCGCGTCGCTGCCGCTGACGGTCCCGCCGCCGGCGAGATGGATCTGGGCCAGCGGCGACAGGCCCGCGCCGCCGATGCCGAGGAAGTGGACGTGCTGGGTGCGGTGACGGGTCACGGGGGCAGTACACCATTCCCCGGCCGGGCCCCCACGTTCCCCCTTGATCGTGCCCCGACGGGGCCGCCGACACGGAAGTGCCAGAAATCGCAGACACGAAGCGGTGTGACGCGCCGACAGCTTCCTTGACCCCCGCCGAAGCCGTGCCTACTGTCCGATTCACAGCCGGAAGTTGACATAACTGTAACCGTCTAGCTGACGGTGAAGGTTGAGACTCCGACTGCTTCCCCCGCTCGCCGCGCGGCTGTGTCGTCCCGCGGCGCCGCAGGGGCGGGGCCAATCCCCGTCCGACCACCGACGCCGCTGGAGGACCGACACCGCATGGCTGCCCCACAGAACTATCTCGCGGTCATCAAGGTCGTCGGGATCGGTGGTGGTGGCGTCAACGCCGTCAACCGGATGATCGAAGTCGGTCTCAAGGGCGTCGAGTTCATCGCCATCAACACCGACGCCCAGGCCCTGCTGATGAGTGACGCCGACGTCAAGCTCGACGTCGGCCGCGAGCTGACCCGGGGCCTCGGCGCCGGGGCCGACCCGGAGGTGGGCCGCCAGGCCGCCGAGGACCACCGTGAGGAGATCGAGGAGGTCCTCAAGGGGGCCGACATGGTCTTCGTCACCGCGGGCGAGGGCGGTGGCACCGGGACGGGTGGCGCGCCCGTCGTCGCGAACGTGGCCCGCTCGCTCGGCGCCCTCACCATCGGTGTGGTCACCCGCCCGTTCACCTTCGAGGGACGGCGCCGGGCCACCCAGGCCGACACGGGTATCGACACTCTGCGCAACGAGGTCGACACCCTCATCGTCATCCCGAACGACCGCCTGCTCGCGATGACGGACCGTGACATCAGTGTGCTCGACGCCTTCCGCAGTGCCGACCAGGTGCTGCTGTCCGGTGTCCAGGGCATCACGGACCTGATCACCACCCCCGGCCTGATCAACCTTGACTTCGCCGACGTGAAGACCGTCATGTCGCACGCCGGCAGCGCCCTGATGGGTATCGGCCGCGCCCGCGGTGACGACCGCGCCACGGTCGCCGCCGAACAGGCCATCGCCTCGCCGCTGCTGGAGGCGAGCATGGACGGCGCCCAGGGCGTGCTGCTCAACATCTCCGGCGGGTCGGACCTCGGTCTGTTCGAGATCAACGCCGCCGCCGAGCTCGTCGCCGACGCGGCGCATCCCGAGGCCAATATCATCTTCGGTGCCGTGATCGACGACGCGCTCGGGGACGAGGTGCGGGTCACGGTCATCGCCGCCGGCTTCGACACGGTGCAGGACAGACGCACCCGGGGTCTCGCCCCGTCGTCGACGCGCCGCCCGGCCGCGCCGGGACCGCCGGCCCAGGGCGGTCCACCGGCGGGCGCCGGCACCGGGGCCGCGGTGGCCCCGGCCGGCGGGTCGTCGTCGAACACGACGATCCTGCCGCCGCTGCCGACGATCGCCGGCGCCCCGGTCCGGACGGTCGCGGCCGCGCCGGCCCCGGCGCCCGCGCCGCCGGTCCCGCCGCAGCCCCCGGTCCAGCCGGCGCCGACAACGCCGAGCTACCTGCAGGCCCCACCGTCGCCGATCAGCTCGTCGAACGTGGGCCACTACCACCCGGACCCGCTGCCGGAGCCGGCGGCGACGCGCGAGCCGTTCGGCCCGGGCGAGCCGACGGTCATCCCGACGGTGGAGTCGCGGGTCGCCCCGCCGGCACGGGAGCCCGTCGAGCCGACCGCCGCCGACCCGCTCTACGGCCAGCAGCACCGGGCGGAGCAGCCGCGGGCCACCGGGCCGCGCCCGACCTACCCGCCCCGCCGGCCGATCCGCCCGATCGCCGACGA
Source organism: Frankia sp. RB5 (assembly GCF_059816245.1). Classification (NCBI taxonomy): domain Bacteria; kingdom Bacillati; phylum Actinomycetota; class Actinomycetes; order Frankiales; family Frankiaceae; genus Frankia; species Frankia sp. RB5. The sequence goes on along the minus strand of NZ_JCBATA010000016.1, from coordinate 116,323 downwards.
CGACGAGCTGGACGTGCCGGACTTCCTCAAATAGCCCCGGCCGGGCAGACTTCCGGCCATGCCGGTTCTCGTCACCTCGCGGGCGGGCGGGGTCAGCGCTCCGCCGTTCGGCGGGCTCAACCTCGGGGATCATGTCGGTGACGCGGCGGCGTCCGTCGAGGAGAACAGGCGCCGGCTGGCGGCGCGGGTCGGGATGCCGGTGCGGTACATGCGCCAGGTGCACGGGCGGCACGTTGTCGTCGCCCGTGAGCCCGGTCCGGTGCCCGAGGCGGACGCGATGGTCACCGACGTCGCGGGCCTCGCGCTCGCGGTGATGGTCGCCGACTGTGCCCCGGTGCTGTTCGAGGGGCCCACCGCGGTGGGCGTCGCCCACGCCGGCCGGGTCGGCATGGCCGAGGGTGTCATCGCCGCGACGCTGGCCGCCCTCAAGGAGCTTGGTGCCACGCCGGAAGAGCTGGCGGTGACGGTCGGCCCCTGCGTGTGCGCGGGGTGCTATGAGGTGCCGGCACCGCTGCGGGCCGAGGTTGAGCGGCGGGTGCCGGGCAGCGCGGCCACCAGCAGAGAGGGCACCGCCGCGATCGATCTGCGCGCCGGCATAGTGGGCCAGCTCACGACGGCCGGTGTGGCGAATATCATAGTCTCTCCCCGCTGTCCCGCGGAGAACGCCGAGCTCTACTCCTACCGCCGCGACGGCCGCACCGGCCGGTTCGCCGGCGTCGCCTGGCTCGGGCCGGCCACCCCGTGACCGGTGGCACCGGTGCCGGGCTCGGGCCGGCCGCCGGCTTCGGTACCGAGGATGACGAGGCGGCGGCCGCGCGGCGGGCCGGGCTGACCGGCCGGCTCGAGCGCGTCCGGGAGCGGATCGACGCCGCCGCGCGGGCGGCCGGGCGCGATCCGGCGCGGCTGACCCTCATCGCCGTGAGCAAGACCTACCCGGCCGAGGATGTCGTGATGCTGCACACACTCGGGCTGCGGGACTTCGCCGAGAACCGGGAGCAGGAGGCCGGCCCGAAGGTGAACCTCGTCACGCGGGGGCTGGCCGCCGGGCCGGCCGGGCCGGTCGGGCCGGTCGGGCCGGTCGCGGGCGGATCGGGGCCCTTCGGCGCGGCGGACGGGCCGCGCTGGCACTTCGTCGGCCAACTCCAGCGCAACAAGGCCCGTTCTGTTCTGCGTTGGGCGGACTGGGTGCAGTCGGTGGACCGTCCGGGCCTGGTGGGCGTCCTGTCTCGGCTCGCCGTCGAGCGCGGCCTGCCGCTGTCGGTCTGCCTTCAGGTTTCCTTGGGTATCCGGAGTGCTACCGATGGGTCGGATACGGCCGGGGTTGCCGGTTCGGGCCGGGGAGGCATCGATCCGGGTGGTCTCCCCGACCTCGCCGATCTCGTCGCGGAGGCTCCGGGGCTGGAACTGCGGGGGGTCATGGCGGTCGCTCCCCGTGGTGAACCCGCCCGCTCTGCCTTCGAACTGCTACGCAAGGTGTCGAATCGGCTGGTCGCGGACCACCCTGAGGCCACTGTCATCAGCGCCGGCATGTCAGGAGACCTGGAGGCCGCGATCGCCGAGGGCGCGACACACCTTCGGATCGGGACCGCTTTGTTCGGTGAACGGCCTGGTGTCCCTTAGAGTCGCGCCCATGGGGCTCGGGCGCAGGGCGATGGTCTACCTCGGTCTGGCCGAGGAGGACGACGACTATCTCGATGACGACTACGACGACGACGGTCGTGCGGTCGGTCATGACCGTGTGCATGGTCACGACGACCGGCGTGCGATGCACGATCCGGTCCCGATGGACCGGACGGTCCGTCGGATCGACGCACGGGAGGAGCCGGTCGCCATGACGCGACGCCCGCCGGTCGAACCACTGCGCCCCGCCGCACCCATGCCAGTGCGCAGGGTGGGGCCCGTGGAGGAGCCGCACCCCTACCGGATCACGACGCTCCAGCCACGTAGCTACAATGAGGCGCGGCAGATCGGCGAGGAGTTCAGGGACGGCACCCCCGTTATCATGAACCTCACCGACATGGACGATGTCGACGCCAAGCGTCTGGTCGACTTCGCCGCCGGGTTGATCTTCGGTCTGCGTGGCGACATCGAGAAGGTGACCAACAAGGTCTTCCTTCTGTCGCCGCACAACGTCGAGGTCACCGAGACGGACAAGCGACGCATCCGCGAGGGTGGGTTCTACAACCAGTCATGACGGGGAGCGTGATCATGTGATGCCTCCCCCTGGTCCCCAGGAGAGAGCACCATCAGCACGCTAGGATCCCTGCTCTCGTGGCTGCTTTTGGTCTATCTCCTGTTCCTGATAGCCCGGTGGATCACGGATCTGGTGCTCGTCCTCGGCCGTTCGTTCCGTCCGTCCGGCCCTCTGTTGGTGATCTTCGAGTCCGTGTACACGGTGACTGACCCCCCGTTGAAGTTCATCCGACGTATCCTGCCCCCGTTGAGGGTGGGTAGCGTTCAGCTTGACCTCGGATATCTGGTGCTCTTCTTGGTGATCTTCGTGTTGCGAAGCTATGCCCAGAGGCTGTGACGGGGTTGTGTGCACACCGCGAACGCGGGCGCGGCAGACTGCCCGCAGACCGCCCTCTCTTCGGGGAGCGGCGATGCCGCACGAGGAGGCGACGTGGCTCTGACACCACAGGACGTTCAGAACAAGGTCTTCAGTCCGACGAGGTTTCGCACCGGCTACAACGAGGATGAGGTCGACACCTTCCTCGACGAGGTCGAGGCGGAGCTGACCCGGCTGCTCGACGAGAACAGCGACCTGCGCCGGCAGCTTGACGAGGCCCGCCGCTCCGGCGGTGGCGGCCCGGGCGTGCCCGCCCAGATCCTGGAGGAGAACCAGGGTCTGCGTCGCCAGGTCGAGGAGGCCCGTCGCCAGCTCGCCCAGATGCAGGCGCAGGCGGCCCAGGCCGCCCGCGAGCGCGCCGCCCAGCAACAGCAGCAGCCCCCCGTCCCGCAGCCGCAGCCGCAGCAGGGCGGCGCTCCGACGACGGTCATCCCGGCCGTCGGCGCAGGTGGCGGCAACGTGCCCGCCCGCACCGGCCCTGGTCAGGCGTCCGAGGCCGAGATCGAGCAGCGGGTCGCGCGCACCCTTGTGCTCGCCCAGCGCACCGCCGACGAGGCGCTGCGCGAGGCGCGGGCCGAGTCCGAGCGCGCACGGCGTGAGGCCCGGTCCGACGCGGACCGCATCATCGGCGAGGCCCGGGCGCACGTCGCCGAGCAGCTCGGCGGTCTCGAGGAGGACAAGCGCCGCCTGGAGGGCCAGGTCGAGCAGCTGCGCGCCTTCGAGCGTGAGTATCGCACCCGCCTGCGGGCCTACCTGGAGATGCAGCTGCGCGACCTCGACGGCATGCCGACCCAGCCCGCCGTCGGCGCCGGCGGCCCGCCGCGGCCCGGCCTCAACCCCGGCGGCCAGCCTCCGCAGCCGCCCGCGGTCGGCATGGGCCCGAACGGCGGCCAGCAGGGCCCGGCCCACCAGCCGACGTTCCCGCCCGGCCCGCCGCTGCCCGCCGGCGCGATCGCCCGCGACAACGGTCACGGCCGCCCCGAGATGGACCCGAACCGGCGCGACGCCCCCGGCATGCAGGACTTCTGATCCCTCACGCCACACACCCCGGCCCTGCCCGCCGCCGGCGCGCCGGCCCGCTCCGGGACAGCGGGTGGAACGCGACCGGCCGCGCGCCCGGGCCGTCAGCCGACAAGGCGCCGCGCGGGGGAATGCCACGCGGATCGGTCTTCTGCGATGCCCTGACCTGGCCGATCCCGTGTTGACGCTCTGTGGTGCGCTGCTCGGGGTCGGCATCGTGCTGGCCGTTGTCGGTCTCCTCGCCGGCAGCGGCTTCGTCTATGCCTCCCTGATCGTGACGCTCCTCGTCGCCGCGCTGCTGCCGCTGGGCGCCGCCCGCCGTTCTACCCCGTCCTGACCGCCGCCTCCCGCCCGTGGCCCGGGCGAGAGCCGTGCCCGTTCTGGTGACGCATCCAACCCCTGTAGTCACCTCTCGTGCTCGCTCGTTTGCCGCGCGCAGGCGTCTCCGGCCTGACATCCTCCGGTCCCACCGGGCCGTTGCCACGGATGGTTACGCGGGTTTTCCTGGCCGTGCGTGGGAGTGGGTCCTTCCGTGTCGCCTTGTAGGGACGAAACGGACACCGCACCCTGCAGAACGACACCCGTAGCCCCTCAGCCCCCGCAACCCCCGCCGGCGACCCCGCGTACCGCGACGACCCGACACATCCCGCTGCCACGAACCCGCCGCGGCAACGACCGTGGAGATCAAAGTCGAGGCGCGACCCAACGGGGGGACGGTTCGGCGGGCGGGTGAGGGTGGGTGCGGCCCGGTGACGCGACCGGGGCAGGGGTGCCACCGGTCGACGTCAGGTGCCACCGGTCGGCGCCAGCGCAAGGGGCTCGAATCCGCGGAACGCGGTCAGGCGGTCAGTGGGGCGTGGTGGGGCCAGGGTGAACGCGAAGCCGACGCCGTCAGTTGAGCGACGGCGTGTGGCGGGCCAGGGTGAAGGTGAAGCCGAGGCCGTCCTCGTCGGCAGGCAGTTCCGCGGCGGCGGGGGTGAGGTCGGGCGCCTCGGCGAAGGTGGTCGCGAGGACCTCGTCGGCGACGGTGGCGCCGTGCGTGCGCAGGGCGAGCGCGGTGTCCTCGCGAGTCGCCGACCAGCGGATGTCGACCCGGTCGGTGATCTCCAGACCGGCTGCCTTGCGGGCGTCCTGGAGCACCCGGACGACGTCACGGGCCAGGCCCGCCCGCGCCAGGTCCGGCGTGATCTCCAGGTCCAGGGCCACCGACAGGCCGGACTCGGCGGTGACGGCCCAACCCTGCCGCGGCGTCTCGGTGATGATCAGATCTTCCCCGGACAGGTCGATGGTCTCGCCGTCCAGGGTGATGGTGAGGCGACCGTCGACGGGGGTGCCGGCGGTGGTGATCGCGGCGGCGACGGCCTTCGTGCGGTTGCCGAAGCGCCGGCCCAGGGCGCGGAAGTTCGGCTTCACGGTGATGTCGACGACGTCGGAGGTCGCCGGCTCCACGACGCTGACGTTGAGTTCCTCGGCGATCTGGTCGCGCAGCTCGGCGGTGAGGGTGTCGAAGGCGGCGGCGCCGACGACCGCGCGCGGCAGCGGCTGGCGGGTGCGCACCCCGCTGGACGCCCGCGCCGCCCGGCCCAGCTCGACGATCCGGCGGACGAGGTCCATCTGCGCCGACAGCTCCGGCGAGCGCAGCCCGTCGGGCAGCGTCGGCCAGGCCGCCAGGTGCACCGAGTCCGGGGCCTGCGGGGAGGCGTCGGCGAACAGCCGCGCCCACAGCCAGTCGGTGAGGAACGGCGTGAACGGCGCCATCACCCGGGTCAGCGCGTCCAGGCAGGTGTGCAGGGTGTCGAGCGCGTCCGGGTCGCCGGCCCAGAAGCGGCGCCGGGAGCGGCGGACGTACCAGTTGGACAGGTCGTCGACGAACCGGGAGATGCGCCGCCCGGCACGCAGCGAGTCGAAGCCGGCCAGCGCCTCGTCCACCTCGGCGACGGTGTCGGCGAGCTCGGACAGCGCCCACCGGTCCAGCACGTGCCGGTCGGCGGCCGGCGTCGGCGCCTGCGCGCCGGAGCCCGGGCGCCAGCCGGCGGCGCCGGCGTACAGGGCGAAGAACGACGCGGTGTTCCAGTAGGTCAGCAGCACGCGGCGGACGATGTCCTCGATCGCCTCGTGGCCGACGCGGCGGTCCGCCCACGGCGAGCCGCCGGCGAGCATCAGCCAGCGCACCGCGTCCGCGCCGTGCCGCTCGAACAGCTCGAACGGGTCGAGGACGTTGCCGACGTGCTTGCTCATCTTGCGGCCGTCCGCGTCGAGCAGCAGGCCCAGGCACAGCACCGTCTCGTAGGAGGAGCGGTCGAACACCAGGGTGCCGATCGCCATCAGGGTGTAGAACCAGCCGCGGGTCTGGTCGATCGCCTCGCAGATGTACTGCGCCGGGTACTGGCGGGCGAACTCCTCGGCGCCCTGGTGCGGAGCGCCCCACTGGGCGAACGGCATCGCGCCGCTGTCGTACCAGACGTCGATCACCTCGGGCACCCGCCGGGCCGTCGCGGCGCACGTCGGGCAGGGCAGGGTGACGTCGTCGACGAAGGGGCGGTGCGGGTCGAGGGCGACGAGGTCGCGGCCGGCGAGCTCGGACAGCTCGGCGAGCGAGCCGACGCAGACGAGGTGGGCCGGGTCGGCCTCGCAGCGCCAGACCGGCAGCGGCGTGCCCCAGTAGCGGTTGCGGGACAGCGCCCAGTCGACGTTGCCGCGCAGCCACTCGCCGTAGCGGCCGTCGCGGATCCGCCCGGGGTGCCAGTCGGTGGCCGCGTTCTGCGCCATCAGCTGGTCGCGGATGGCCGTGGTGCGGATGTACCAGGACGGCAGCGGATAGTAGATCAGCGGCGTGTGGCAGCGCCAGCAGTGCGGGTAGCTGTGCGTGTAGGTCAGCGCCCGCCACAGCCGGCCGCGGGCGCGCAGGTCCGCGGTCAGCGGGGCGTCGGCGTCCTTGAAGAACTGGCCGCCGACGAGCGGCGTACTGGAGAGGAAGCGGCCGTCGGTGCCGACCGGGTTGACCACCGGCAGGCCCGCGGCCCGGCAGACCGCGAGGTCCTCGGCGCCGAACGCGGGAGACTGGTGCACGAGGCCGGTGCCATCCGTGGTCGTCACGTAGTCGGCGAGCACGACGGTGTGCGGCGTGCCGGTGCCGGTGGCGAACAGCGCGGCGTCGAGCAGCTCGAACGGGCGGGCGTAGCGGGCGCCGGCGAGCGCGCTGCCGCGGAAGCGCTCCAGAACCTCGGCGTCCTCGCCGACCGCCGCCCCCACCAGCGGCTGCGCGACGACGAACAGCTCCCCGCCGCCTGCCGCGGCCTCGCTCCCGCCGGCCGAGCCGCCGCCGGCTCGGACCAGCGCGTACTCGACGTCCGGGTGCACGGCGACGGCGGTGTTCGACACCAGCGTCCACGGCGTCGTCGTCCACACCAGCAGTTCCGCACCGCGCTCGGCGAGGCCGAGGGAGTCGGCCACGAGCGGGAAGCGGACGTAGACCGACGGGTCGTCGACGTCGGCGTAGCCCTGGGAGACCTCGTGGTCGGACAGCGGCGTCTCGTCGCGCGGGCAGTAGGGGGTGACGCGGAAGTCCTCGACCAGCAGGCCCTTGTCGAAGATCTGCTTGAGTGACCACCAGACGCTCTCGATGTAGCTGGTGTCCATCGTGCGGTAGGCGCCGTCGAGGTCGACCCAGTAGCCCATCCGCTCGGTCATCGCGGAGAAGTCCGCGACGTGGCGCAGCACCGATTCGCGGCAGCGGGCGTTGAACTCGGCGATCCCGTAGTCCTCGATGTCGTTCTTGCTGGTGAAGCCGAGTTCCTTCTCCACCGCGAGCTCGACGGGCAGGCCGTGGCAGTCCCAGCCGGCGCGGCGGGGGACGTGGAAGCCCTTCATCGTCCGGTAGCGGGGGAAGAGGTCCTTGAAGACCCGGGCCTCGACGTGGTGGGCGCCGGGCTTGCCGTTCGCCGTCGGCGGGCCCTCGTAGAAGACCCACAGCGGACGCTCGGCGCTCGCCTCCAGCGACCGGTGGAAGACCTTGGTGTCGCGCCAGCGGGCCAGCGTCTCGCGCTCGAGCGCGGGCAGGTCCACCTGCGCGGGCAGGGGCGCGTAGGACGGGGTGCGCGGGGCGGTGTTCATCGTGGCGGACCTGCGTCTTCCTCGGTCGTCGTGCTCGCTCCGTCGGTGGCCAACGGAGGGACGACGCCACACCGGCCCCGCCTGACGCCGACGCCCGGACGGCCGACCGGCCCACCTGGCCGGCACCGCCACGACGCCCGCCAGGAGAACGGTGGGTACCGCGGTACCACCCTCCTTGCGCGCCCCTCGGCGCCGGACTGCCTCCCGCCACCGTGGGCGGGAGCCGGACCCGGGGGACGGCCGCTTCATGGCGCGCGCGACGGCCGGATCTACTGGGGCGCCGCCGGCCACAGCCGCCGAGAACCCGTTCTGCCGGCGACTCGGGGGTGATCTTCGCGGCGCGCTGGCCACCGGGCTTCCACCAACCCCGGCTCGCTCCGGCTGCGCCCGCCGCTACTCGTCCCCGTCGACGCCCTGCCGCGTGCTCGCCCAGTGTACAAGCGTCCTTGCGGGGCGCAGAGCGGGGCGAACGGCTCCTCCGCCGGCCCGGGGCGGCCCGTACAGTGGTTCAGATGGGGGAGGCGACGACCATCGGGAGCAGTGTGTCCGAAGATCCCGGCGGCCGCGGGGCGGCCGTCACGAGGGGTCGGTCCGCGCCGTCCGCCTCCCGGCGCCCCATTGCCGCGCTGGTGCTGATCGGCGCGTCGATCCTGGTGTTCGACATCGTGACCAAGCACATCGCGGTGGCCACCCTGTCCGACCGCGGCCCGGTCAAGATCATTCCTGGTGTGCTCGACCTGGAGCTCACCCGCAACTCGGGCGCCGCGTTCAGCCTCGCCGGCGGGGCGACGGTGGTGCTCAGCCTGGTGGCGCTCGTCGTGATCGCGGTGGTCGTCTTCACCGCCCGGCGGCTGCGCTCGGCGGGCTGGGCGGCGGTTCTCGGGGCGCTGCTCGGTGGCGCGCTCGGCAACCTCGTCGACCGGATCTTCCGCGCTCCCGGGCCGCTGCGCGGGCATGTCGTCGACTTCGTCTACCTGCACCACTGGCCGATCTTCAACGCGGCGGACACGGCGATCGTCTGCGGCGGCATCCTGGCCATGGTGCTGTCCCTGCGCGGCATCGGCCTGGACGGCACGCCCATCGGTGAACCAGCCCCGCGAGCCGGATCCGCCGACCCCGCCGAGTCCCTCGACCGTGCCGACGCCATCGACCGCGCTGCGTCGACGGACCGCGCTGCGTCGGTCGACCGTGCTGCGTCGGTCGACGGTGCCGAGGCCGGTGAACGGGCCGAACTCGCCAAACGCGGCGCGGACGGCGAGCGGGGCGAGGCGAGCCGGCGGCCGGGGCCGTGACCGCGGGCGGAGACCTGCGCGCCGTACCGGTGCCGGACGGACTCGACGGCATTCGCCTCGACGCGGCGATCGCCCGCATGTTCGGGCTGTCCCGCACCGCCGCGGCCACCCTCGTCGACGACGGGCAGGCGAGCATCGACGGGCGGGTCCGCGGCCGGTCCGACCGGGTGCACGGCGGGGCCTGGCTGGAGGTGCGCCTGCCCGCGCCGCCGCGGCCGGTCACCCTGGAGGCCACCCCGGTCGAGGGCCTCGGCATCCTGCACGACGACGACGACATCGTGGTCGTGGACAAGCCGGTCGGCGTCGCCGCCCACCCCGCGCCCGGCTTCACCGGCCCGACGGTGATCGGCGCGCTGGCCGCCGCCGGCTACCGCATCGCCACCTCCGGCGCCGCGGAGCGCCAGGGCGTCGTGCACCGCCTCGACGTCGGGACCACCGGCGTCATGGTCATCGCCAAGAGCGAACGCGCCTACACACTGCTCAAGCGGGCGTTCAGGGAGCGCGACGTCGACAAGCGCTACCGCGCCGTCGTGCAGGGCCATCCCGACCCGCTGCGGGGCACCGTCGACGCGCCGATCGACCGCCATCCCCGCCGCCCGGGCCTGTTCGCCGTCGTGGCGGACGGCAAGCCCAGCGTCACCCACTACGACCTGATCGAGGCGTTCCGGGCGGCGTCGCTGCTGTCGATCCGCCTGGAGACGGGCCGCACCCACCAGATCCGCGTGCACATGTCGGCGTTGCGCCACCCCTGCGTCGGCGACCTCGCCTACGGCGCCGACCCGACGCTCGCCGGTCGGCTCGGCCTCACCCGGCAGTGGCTGCACGCGGCGCACCTGTCCTTCGAGCATCCCGGGTACGGCGGTCGCGTCACGTTCACCAGCCCGGATCCGGCGGATCTGGCCGAGGCGGTGGAAAGGCTCAGGGAGCACGCATGACCGAGTCGGTGGTGGCGGACGAGCCGCTCCCGTCGCCCCACGACGCCACGCCGCCCGTCGGCGCCCGCTCGGTGGTCGATGTCGCCGTGCCGAGTGCTCCTGCGCCGTCGGCCGACTCCCTGACGCTGGCTGTCGCGTCGGGGACCGAGGGGTCGGGGACCGAGGGGTCGGGGACCGGGGCGGTTCCCGCGACCGACGTCCCCACGACCACCGACCGACCCGCGTCCGAGGCCGTGTCCGTCCTGGTCGACATCGTTCAGGCGGCCGTCGACCAGAAGGACGGGGACTCCGGCGGGGAGGTGGCCCGCGGCGCGGTGGACGACGGCGTCGACGCCGTGGTGGGCCGGGACGTCGACGGCGAGGCGGGCGGCCTGGACGTCGATGGCGCGCCGACCGCGGCGCAGCGGGCTGCCGGGGATCACGGCGGGGGGCCGGGGCTGGGCGACCTGCTCGACCGGCTCGACGCCGCCGCGCTGCCCGTGCTGTATCGCGCCACCCACGCCGCCCGCACCCAGCTTGTGGGCACCACCGACAGAGAGGTGGCACGGGCGCGGCGGCTCGCGGCCCGGTGGCGTCCCGCTCGGGCGTCCGGGGCCGAATCGGCCGAGGCAGGGGCGGCGAGCGGCCCGCCGGCGCTGCTGGAGGCGGTCGGGGTCGGCCGGGGCGGCGTGGTGGACCGGGGAGCGCGGGCGCTGGTCCTCGGCCTCGTCGCGCTGATCGTGGTGAGTGCGACGGCGGCGATGCTGCAGAGCGTCGACCACGACCGCACGCCGGGCACGCCAGCGCCGTCGGACGCCGCGTCCAGGACGTCGCCATCGGCGCCGGCGGCCGCGGCACCGGTGACGCCGACGGTGACGATCGGCCCGGGCGCGCGCGACGCGGTCGGCGAGTACGTCGGCGCGAGCCGGCAGAACCTCGCCGCGCTGACCGCGGCGGCACCCGGGGCCGACCTGTACGCCGTCGCCAGCCTGACCGAGGCCGTCACCCCCGGTGGCCTGCTGGCCGTCTTCGGTGGCTACCGCATCGTCGAGGTGTTCTTCAGCGCCGGTGTCCTCGGGGAGGTCGAGGCGGCGACCGTGCGCGACCCGGTCGGCGATGTGCAGGCGGCGTTCGCCTCGGCGGCGGCCCAGGCCCAGGCCCGGGCGGCCGCGGACGAGCGGGCGGGGGACGCGAACGCCGACGAGCGGGACCGGCGGGCGGCCGCCGAGCTGCGGGCCGGCTGTGCCTGTCTGTTCGCCGCCGTGGTCCGGGCGCCGGCCGGCCGGCTGACGCAGCTCGCGGCCGATCCCCGGACGCGGGTCGTCGATCCGGCGCCGCCCGGCATCGCGCCGCCGAGTGTGACCTTCCTCCCACTGTCGCCGGATAGGCGCTGACCAGGGGCGGGCCGTCCCGCATTATCTGGCCGGATCGGTGACATCCCGCGGGCATGCCGGGGGATCACCCCGACCATCGTCCTCGGGAGCCCCGCGACCGCCGGCCCGCGGCCACGGGGGAGGATGACCGGGACGGCACGCGGGGACGGCGTCGCGGCGGCGGCACGACGACGCGGCGGCACGGAAGACCGGAAGACCGGAAGACACGGCGACGGCACGACGACGACACGACGACACGACGACGACAAGGAGTCCAGGGGTGAAGCTGGCGAAAGGCACCCGGGAGGTCTTCGACGCGGAGAGCCTGCTCGAGGAGTACCTCGGGCCGCGCAAGCGGGGCCTGCGCTATGCCTACCCCTACTACGACGGGCTGGTCACCAACAACGACCCCGATCTGCTCTGCACGGGCGACCTGCTCGCCCCCTGCCTGCTCGGCGTGCACGTCGACGTCGACCGGATGCACACGCTGACCGCGCTGATGCCGCTGCTGCAGCGGGCGCTGGACAGGCTGCCCCCCGGCATCGACCTCATCGAGGCCGACGAGGTCACCCTCGACCTCGTCGCCGCGCTCTACGACCCGCTCGATGACCCCGACGTCTCCGACCGCGACGTCAAGGGCTCGCTCATCGCCAAGGTCCTGCACCGCAAGCGGCCGGCGCTCGTCCCCCTCTTCGACTCGAAGGTGCGGATCTTCTACCAGCACGAGGACTGCGTGCCGCCGTCGCCGCGCGACGGGCGCAGCTGGCGGCAGTACATGGAGCTGCTGGTCCGCGCGATGCAGTACGACCTGAGGGAGAACGCCGAGGAGTTCCGCCGCCTCGCCGCGCTGGTCCCCGCGGGCGGTCCGCCGGCCACCCCGCTGCGGATGCTCGACGTCGTCGTGTGGATGAGCAGCGCGGTCTGAGGACGGCCGAGGAGTCGACGGGCCGCGCGGTGTGAGGCGTCCCCGCCCACCGGTCGGGCCATCGCGCCGGCCCGGCTGCGAGAATGGGGACGTGCTGAGCTACGCCGTCCGCGGGCTCACCCGTCGACACGGAGTGGGTGAGCACTCCGTCCTCGCCAACGACCGGATCGACCTGGACGTCCGCCAGGGCGAGGTGTTCGGCGTCCTCGGGCCCAACGGCGCCGGCAAGACCACGCTGGTCCGCCAGCTCATGGGGTTGCTGCGGCCCGACGCCGGCACGATCACCATGTTCGGGCGGGATGTCCGCGCCGAGCCCGGCCTGCCCGCCCGCCTGGCTGGCTACCTCGGCCAGGGCGATCTCGCCCTGGCCGAGCTGCCGGTCGGCACCGCGGTGGCGACGACCGCGCGGATGCGCGGGCTGTCCCGCGGCGCGGCCCGCGTGGCCTGCGACGACGTCCTCGACGAGCTCGGCCTGACCGCGGTGGCCGCCCGACCGCTGTCCCGGCTCTCCGGTGGGCAGCGTCGGCTGGCCTGCGTCGCCACGGCGCTCGTCGGCGAGCGCGCGGTGCTCATCCTCGACGAGCCGACCACCGGCCTCGACCCGGTCGCCCGCCGCGCCGTCTGGTCGGCGTTACTGCGCCGCCGTGACGCCGTCGGCACCACGGTGGTGCTGATCACGCACAACGTGCTGGAGGCCGAGTCGGTGCTCGACCGGGTCGCGGTGCTCGAGGCGGGGCGGGTGATCGCCTGTGACACGCCCGGCCAGCTCAAGGCGTCGGTCTCCGGTGACGTCCGGCTCGATCTCGCCTGGCGGCACGAACCGCCGGCCGATGACCCGACCGTCGCGATGCTGGCGGCCCTCGCCACGACCAGCGGCCGCCGCTGGACGGTGCGCCTCGCGCCCGCCGAGGCCCGCGACGCCCTCGGCCGGCTCACCACCGGCGCGGCGTTCGCCGCACTGGACGACTTCAGCCTCGCCACGCCGTCCCTGGAGGACGTGTATCTCACCCTCGGCGGGGCGTCCCGAGACCTGGAGCGGACTTGAGCGTGACCCACAGCTGTCCGGGCCACCAGACGTGGTCCCGATGACGGTCGTCCCCGACGCGCGCGACCTGGCCGCCGCCACGATGCCACCCGTGCCTCGCACCCCCGACTCCGCGACTACGACTACGGCCTCGCCCGCGGCCCCGGCCCCCGCGTCGGCGCCGGGGGTGGATGCGGCCCCGAAGGACGCCTCGCCCGCCGGGACGGCGCCGCCGGTGATCCCGCCGGCCACGTCGTTCGCGGCGGCGTTCGGGGCCGTGTTCCGCGGGCAGCTCGCCCGGTCGAAGGTCGGGCGGATCCCGCTGCTGTTCGTCGCGTCGTTCCAGTCGATCGGCATCCTCGTCCTGCTGCGCGGCATCCTCGACGTCGGCGACACGACCGCCGCCGGTCAGGTCGTGGCGGGGTCCACCGTGCTGGTGGTCGCGTTCGTGGCGCTCAACCTGCTGGCACAGCGCTTCGGCGCGCTGCGCGCGGCCGGCGCCCTCGACTACTACCTGACCCTGCCGGTGCCCCCGGCGGCCGTCGTGCTCGGCACCGCCGCCTCCTACGCCGCCTTCGCCGCGCCCGGCACACTCATCACGGCCGTGTCAGGCAGCCTGCTCTACGGCCTGTCGCTGTCCGGGCTGTGGCTGCTGCTGCCCGTCGTCGTGCTGGCCGGGGTATGCCTGTCCGGCCTCGGGGCCGCCGTCGGCCTGCTGGCTCCGCGCCCGGAGCTCGCGACCATCGCCGGCCAGCTCGGCATGAGCATCGTGCTCTTCCTCGGGGTGATCCCCGCCGATCGGCTGCCCGAGGTCGGCCGGATCGCCCGCGACGCGCTGCCGAGCACCTACGCCGTGGACGCGCTGGCCGCCGCCTTCCAGCCGCACGTCGACTGGGCGATGGTGGTCGCCAACCTGGCCGTGTGCGCCGCCGTCGGGATCGCGGCGCTGGCCGTCGCGGTGATGGCGCTGCGCCGCGTCGGCACCTCCTGAGCCGACGCCTCCGGGGACCTGCCCGAACCCGGGGGATCTCCCGCCGCCCGCGCTACCAGCGCGGCGACGAGACCACTGTCGGCCTACTCTGATCGGGGCGGTGTACCGACACGGTAGTGTCGACCGTCTGCGGGTGAGCGGTCACGCGGCGCCCGCCCAGTGCGAACGCAGCTGACCTCTCCGGCGAAACGGGCGACGTGACGGATCAAGCAGCAGGCTTCCGCGAGGTCCCGGCGGACCGCGCCGGAGCCGCCGTGCCCCCGGCATCGTCGTCGTCCCCGGCATCGTGGTCGTCCCCGGCATCATCGTCCTCCTCGTCCGTGGCCGGCCCGCCGCCGGAGTCCCCGTTCTCGTCCCCGTTCTCGTTCGACCCGGCCGCGGCCGGGTCGCCGCCCGTGCCGCCCTCCGCGGGGCCGCCGACGGGCGCGGCGTCCGCCGGGCTGCCGGTGGTGGGCCGGCGCAGCCTGCTCGCCGGGCTGATCTGCGCGGCGGCGATGGCCGTCGCCGGCTTCCCGCTCGGCCTGCTGTGGGCAGCCGTGGCCCCGCATATCGACCTGGCCAACGCGTTGGCGGGTAACGAGTCGGCGTTCGCGGTGCAGAGCGATGTCGACGCGCGCTTCGGTCTGATCTGTGTGGTCGCCGGTGTGATCGGCGGCGCGGCGGCGTTCTGGCGGGTGCGGGACGCGGGCTGGCCGGTGCCGCTCGGCCTCGCGGCGGGCGGCTTCGGTGGCGCGCTCATCGCCGGCTGGATCGGCCATCTGCGCCGCTCCTCGGCCGCGCTGCACGGCCTGCCGAAGGACGCCTCTCCGGTGCTGGTGGACCTGGTCGACGTGCGGGTCCGCGCGCACGGGCTCTACCTGGTGATGCCGGTCGCCGCCCTGGTCGTCCTCGCCGTCGCCCTGTGGGTGACGTCCTGGCCGGCCGCTCGCGGCCGCTCCCGGGGTGACCGCCGCCCGCGGCTGCTCGGCGCCGAACCGCCGGGGCCCGGTCCCGCGGGCGCAGGCCCGGGTACCGCCGCCGGGGCCGGTCCGGCGGCGCGCGGTCCGGCAATGGGCCGTCCGGGCGTGGGCGGACCGGGGATCGGCATCGCCGGCGACTCGGACGGGGCTGGCGAAACGGCAGGGGAGCCGCCAGGTCGGGACGTTCCCTGAGAGACCGCGGCCGAGGTGAATATCGTGGCGGCATGGGATTGCTGGGGGACCTGATCAGGACCGTGTCCGACCTGCTGTCGAGCGGTCGGCGCGGTGAGGCACCCTCGCGGGAGGGCGGACGGGAGGGCGGTCGGCGTCCGACCGCACCGTCGACGACCCGTGCGACCGCGCCACCGCGGGCCCGTTCCGCCTCTCCCTCCTCGGTGGCCGCGCGTCGTCGCCCGACCCGGCAGCGGGCGCGGCCGTCCCGCGCGAACGCGGAGGTCTCGCCGGGCGAGTCCGGGCCGAACGCCACCGTGGAGGTCGATCCGGGTGGCATCGGGCCGGTGCGGATGAGCTACTCGCCGCAGTCGGACGGGGCTCCGGATCCCGGCGAGATCGTCTGGACGTGGGTGCCGTTCGAGGAGAACGACGGGCGGGGCAAGGACCGGCCGGTGCTCGTGGTGGCTGTCGAGCCCGCGGGCACCTGTCTGGCCGTGCAGCTGACCAGCAGGAACCATGACGGGGACGGCGACTTCGTGTCCGTCGGCGCGGGCGGATGGGACGGCGAGCACCGACCGTCCTGGGTCAACCTGGAGCGGGTGATCCGGGTGCACGAGGACGGGATGCGCCGCGAGTCGACGGCCCTGCCACGCGAGCCGTTCGAGCGGGTCACGGACCGGCTGAGCCAGCGCTACGGCTGGCCCACGGCCTAGTTCGGGCTGGGGTCGACGCGGCGCAGCTCGCTGGAGCCGATGGTGGTGATCTGCTTGAGCAGGCCCACCTCCCGGCGCAGCAGCGCCCGCTCGACGCGCAGCCGGCTGGCGGCGTCGGGCGTCGCGAGCAGGTTCTGCCGCTCGGTGAGGTCGGTGACGGCCGCGGCGGCGATCACGTAGGACAGGGCGATCGGGTCGTCCGGCAGGTCCGGCAGGGAGATCTGGACGGTGCCGGTGTCGGCCAGACCCTGCGCGTAGGCGCGCATGAGCCGCTGCACGGGCGGGACGGCCTCCCGCGCCGCCGCGGCATCGCCGATCTCGTCGGGCAGGAACTCCACCTCGCCGAGCAGATAGGGCGCACTGTGCTGGTCCACCTCGCCGACGCGGAAGCGCCGCCCGCCGACGGTGATCAGGGAGAACCGGCCGTCCGGATGCTCCTGGACGCGGCGCACCACCGCGGTGCAGCCCACCTGGTGCAGCGACGGCAGCGCCGGGCCCACCTCGCGGCCTCGGCGGATCGCCACCACCCCGAACTGGCGGACCTCGTCCTCCGGCTGGGCCAGCAGCTCGCGGACCAGCGCGCGGTAGCGCTCCTCGAAGATCTCCAACGGGAGCACCAGCCCGGGCAGCAGGACAGTGCCGAGCGGGAACAACGCCAGCCGCGTGCTCATCCCGGTGTGCTCCCTCCCCGCAGCCCCGCGAGCCCGTCCCGCGCCCGCTGGTGTGATTCTCCCCGACGCGGGGCCCCGCGGTCGCGTGACATCGGCGACCCGGGGTGGTGCCACCGGGCGGAAGGGGGTCCTCGCGGCGGGGGGCCGGCGGGACAATGGGGGGGTGTGGGGAACCGAACCGGAGTTGCTCGTCGTCCTCGACGATCCCGCGGGTGAGCCGTGCGGTGACGGCACCCGCCCGGACGCCGGGCGGGACGCCTTGGCCGGCGTGGGGAGGGTGACGTCGGCGATGCCGCCTCGCCTGGTGCTGCTCGCGGGCGTGCCGGCGGAGCGGGCGGGGGAGGTGGCGGCGCTGCCCGGGGTGCGCGGCGCGTTCGCGGGCGACGTCCCCGCCGCGCTGCGCGAGGCGCTCAGCCCCGCGGAGAGCCTGTTCGTCGACGGCTGGCTGGCCCGCCGGCACGGCAAGGACCGCGGCCCCGGCGAGGGCCTGCCCTGGGACGCCCCCGGCTTCTCACCCCCGGACCCCCCGCCCGCCTGACCGGATCAGCCACGTGATCGGCTCCGGCGCCTGATCGGACCTCCCCCTGAGGGGGCGTCCGCCCGCTGGTCGGGACCTGCCCGACCAGCGTGACCGACTGATCGGGACGCGCCGACCGGAGCCTGCCCGACCGGTGCCCGCGACCGCTCAGAACACCCGGCGGGGGGCGGACCAGGTGGCGCCGGGGCCGGAGCTGCGCCACACCATGTGCAGCTCGTCCCCCACCCGGGCGAGCACCTCCAGGTGGCCGTCGAAGTTGCTCTGGATCATCGCGACGGCGTCCACCTGGCCGAGGCTGGCGGCGAACGGGCGCGGGGCGCTCCAGAACGGCGTCGACGCGCCGTTGTTGCGGTAGTAGTGGATCAGTCCGCCGGACGCCGACGGGACGACGACCTCGAAGTTGCGCGACCCGTCGGCGAACGAGCTCTGGATGAGCGCCGGGTTGCCCGCGACGCCCTCGCCGAACGTCGGCCCGGTCCGCCACACGGCGGTGTTGTCCCGGGTGAGGTGCACGAGCCGGCTGCCGACCCGCATGACCGCCTCCAGCATGCCCGCGCCGCCGCCGAGGGTGCCGTGGATGAGGCTGACCGCGTCGACCCGTCCCAGGTTGGCGCCGAACAGCTTCGGCGCGCTCCAGGGGTAGCCGTGGACGTCGTTGTTGCGCCACAGGTGGATCACGCCGGCGTTCGCGGACGGGACGAGCAGCTCGAAGTTGCCCTTCGTCCCCAGCCGGCTCTGGACGAGCGACGGGACGCCGCCGACGCCCTGGGCGAGCGCGATGGGGTCGTGCCAGGCGAAGGCGCCGGTGCTGTCGCGCCACAGGAACGACAGCGTCTGGCCGACCCGGAAGGCGACCTCCAGCGGCCCCGGGTTGGCCAGCGTGCTCTGGACCATGGTGACCGCGTCGACCTGGCCGACGGCCTGGGCGGTCCGCCACGGGTCGCGCCACGGGTAGCCGGTGGCGTCGTTGTCCCGCCAGACGTGCGTCAGCCCGAAATGGGACGACGGGACCACGACCTCGAAGTTGCCGGCCTTCCCGAGCCCCTTGGACTGCACCAGCGCCGGGTTGCCGGCGACGCCGTGGCCCCAGCCGAGCTGGCTGGGCGTGTAGCGGCACAGCGTGAACGCGTTGGAGCGCATCAGGCAGTCCACCGGGGACGGCGCGCAGGTGTCGCAGTTGCCGTTGGGGGTGGCGAACACGCCCCACTGGCCGCCGCAGTCGCAGTCCGCGCCGCCGTACTCGTCCGGGGCGCCGAAGATGTGCCCGGTCTCGTGGGTGAACACGCGGTCGATGTTGTCCGGGCCCCAGCCGTCGTTGGCGTAGGACATGACGATCCGCGGGCCGCCGATCGACGAGTAGGCGAAGTAGCCCACCGGGTACTTGGTGAAGAACACGCAGTACGACCAGGCGGTGCGCAGCCGGGAGCGCAGCGCGTCGACGTAGGCGTAGACGCCGTCGAAGTCCGCCGCGAAGCCGAGGCGGTCCATCGTCGGGTCCCGCCACAGCGCTTCCAGGTCGGTGGCGTGCGGGTTGGGCGCCACCGACAGACGCACGATCTGGATGTCGTAGTGGAAGCTCAGCTCCGCGGCCGGGTTGGTGGTGGCGTACCAGGACAGGCCGTTCTGCACCTCGGCGACGACCTTGGTCCGCTCGGCGGCGGAGAACTGCAGGTCGGCGGTGGGCCCCTCTACCATGATCAGGCCGATGGCGACCGAACCCTCCAGCCTCGCGCTGGTCGGGGCGGACGCGGCGCCGGCCGTCGGCGTCGCGCCGGCGGCGCCGGTGTCCGCGCCGCCCGGGGCCGCGAGGGTGGCGCCGGGGGCGAGCAGCGGGGAGAAGCCGTTCGCGAGGGCCCGCGGCGTAGCCGCGGCGGTCGGGTCGCCGCCCGCGTCGCCGCCGTCCGGACCTTCGCCCCCGGCGGGCCCCGCGCCCGGGACGACGCCCGCCCCGGAACCGGCGCCGCGCGGCGGGGGGACGTCGGTGCAGGGGCGGTCCATGTCCCAGGCGTGGCCGTCGCGGGGCCGGGCGGCCTTGAGCCGGCGGTAGGCGGAGCTCGCCCGCAGGCGAAAGGCGTCAAGGCCGAGCGTCTCGGCGCGGTTGAGCCCGGGGGTCAGACCCACCGTCGACACGACGCTGCCGTCGGCCGGCGGGAGCAGTGCCGCGGCGGGACGGATGCCGAGCGGGCCTGGCATCGCCCCGGCAGCGGGGTCACGCGGCCGGCCGAGCACCTGGACCCGGCCGTAGTGGTGCAGCGCCCGCTCACCGCCCGACGACGCCGGCGATCCCGCCGCTCCCGAGGCCGTGCCCGCGGTGCTGCCCGGATCGGCACCCGGGCCGCCACTCGCCGCGGCGCCGGCCGCGTCTGGGCTGGTCGCGCCCGTAGCGGCCAGGCCCGTGGTCGACTGTGCGGGATCGAGGCCCGCGAGGGCGGTGCGCGGTGTGGCGCCTGGCGTCACGGCGGACGGGGTGATCAGGGCGCGTTCGTCGACCGGTACGTCCCCCGCCATGCGTGATCGTTGTCCTTTCGATGGGGATGGCTGTGCGGAGTTGTATCGTGTTGCGGGCTCGTTGTGTCGACTTTTGCGGAAGCAACCGCTTCCGGGGTCACTCTGACAAGATAGTCCGCTTTGCCCTTATTTGCGGGGCATGGACCTCTCGCCGGACGGGACGGCCCTGCTCCTCGCCGCTCCGGCGCACCTCGCTGGCCTGGCACTTGTCGCTGGTCTTGGCACTTGACGCCCGCTCAGCGCTCTTCGCCGGACCGGCGCGTGTCGTCGGCCCGGCGCCTCTCACCGCCCCGACGAGTAGCCGGGGCCGCCCGCGGGACCCTCCGGCCACACTGCGCCGATCGGCGCGCGCTGGGCCGTCCCGATCGCCCCGATGTTGTAGGCCCCGGTCCCGGTGCCGTTCATCGAGACCCCGTTCATCGCCGCGCCGCCCATCACGCCGTTGCTCATCGACCCGTTGCCCATCGACCCGTTGCCCGGTGCGCCGCCGGCCGGGGCGGCGCCCCCGACCGCCGGGCCACCCGGCCCCAGGCCGCTCGGGGACGCGTTGCCGTAGGACCTGGTGCCCATCGCCTCGGCGACCTTGCCCATGATCGCCTCCACGAGCCGCACGGCCTCGGCCGTCGCCAGGTTCAGCACGATCTCGGAGTCCCCGGCGACCTGGAATCGCACCGATACGTCCGCCATGACGAATTCCCCCTTCTTCATGGCGCGCCACCCCGCACAGGTGACTCGCCGCCTCTGCGCGGGTGTGTTGCCATTGGGAACGTTACGGGGGTAGGAAGACGGCGTGCGCGGCGCCTCGGCCTCGGCCCGGCCTGGGTGACCGGCTGGCAGTCCGTCGCGACGGTGCGGGTAGGGTCGGCGTGGTGAACGCTGGGACGGCGACGGTCCGTGACTGTGTCGCGGTGTTGGAAGCGGCCTTCCCACACGCCTGGGCGGAGTCCTGGGACGCGGTGGGCCTCGCCGTCGGCGACCCGGACGCGCCGGTGACGTCGGTGCTGTTCGCGGTCGATCCCACCCTCGAGGTGGCCGCCGAAGCTGCCCGCGGCGCCCAGCTGCTGGTCACGCACCATCCGTTGTTCCTGCGCGGAGTGCACGGCGTCGCGGAGACGGGCGCGGGCGGGCGGGTGGTGGCCACCCTGATCCGCGCCGGCGCGGCGCTGTTCACCGCGCACACCAACGCCGACGTCGCAGACCCCGGCGTCAGCGACGCCCTCGCCGCCGCCATCGGGCTGCGCCACGTCACCTCCCTCGCCCCCGACTCGCCACCGGGATCCAGCCGGCCCCCCGGCGCCCAGCCGGGCACTCCTCAGACCCCCGGATCCACGCCGAGAACCCCCCAGACCCCCGGTACCTCGCCGGGAAGCCCTCAGGCTCAGCCACCCGCCGCCACGGCGCTCCCCGTGGCGGCGGCGGGCCTGGTGGCCACGTCGTGCCGGGGCCTGGGCCGGATCGGCGAGCTGCCGGCGCCGGAGCCGCTCGGTGACTTCTGCGCGCGGGTGGCCCGAGCGCTGCCGGCGACGGCGGCCGGCGTGCGGGCGACCGGCGCGGCGGACCGGCTCGTGCATCGGGTGGCGGTCTGCGGCGGCGCGGGCGGGGAGCTCGTCGGCGCGGCCGGCGCGGCGGGCGCGGACGTGCTGGTCACCGCCGACGGGCGGCATCACCACGTGCTCGACGCGGTCGGCGCGCATCCGGTGGCCGTCGTCGACGTCGCGCACTGGGCGAGCGAATGGCCGTGGCTCGGCCAGGCCGCCGCGCGTCTGCGGGCCGGACTCGCGGCCCGGGGACGTACGGTGAGTACATCGGTGTCCGCTATCGTGACCGATCCCTGGCGGTTGCACGTTCCGTCCCTGTAGGGGAGCGCGTCGCAACAGCGGCCGCCCTCCCGCGTCCACCCGGCCGATCCGCCCGCGAGCCCGTCGGGCGGCCCGGCGGGTTGGCCGAGCACGGGTGTGGCGCCGGTGGACCGTCGATCAGTTCAGGGCAGACAGTCGATCAGTTCAGGGCAGACCGGTGAGGAGTCCATGAAGGCAGACCCAGCAATCCAGCGTCGCCTGCTCGACCTGCAGGCCCTCGACTCCGGCGTCGACCGGCAGGCCGCGCGTCGCCGCGGCCTGCCCGAGCTCGCCGTCATCAGTGAACGTGGCACCGCCCTGGCCGCCCTGGACGACGAGGTCGTCGGGGTGCGCACGGAGCTCGATGACGTCACCCGCGCCCAGCGCCGGCTGGAGAACGAGATCGAGCTCGTGCGCACCCGCTCGGAGCGGGACACACAGCGCCTCGAGTCCGGTGCGATGACCAACTCCCGCGAGCTGGAGAACCTGCAGTCGGAGCTCGCCTCCCTGGCGCGGCGCCAGGGTGTCCTCGAGGACGAGGCGCTGGAGAAGATGGAGGCGGTCGAGGCGCTCGAGGCCCGGATCGCCGAGGTCGCCCGCCGCCGCGACGACCTCGCCGCCGAGGTCGACGCGGCGACCACCAGCCGGGACAAGGCCTTCGCCGAGATCGACGCCGAGACGGCCCGGCTGCGCCAGCAGCGGGAGGCCCTCGTCCCGCAGCTGCCCGGTGGGCTCATCACCCTCTACGAGCGGATCCGGGCGTCGTCAGGCGGGGTCGGCGCGGCGGCGCTGGTCCGGCGGCGTTGCGAGGGCTGCCATCTGGAACTGTCCGGCGGCGATCTGCGGGCCGTCGCGGCCGCACCCGCCGACGAGGTGGTGCGGTGCGAGGAATGCCAGCGCATCCTGGTCCGTACCCCCGAGTCCGGGCTGTAGTCGGCGTGTCGGTGGGGCTGACGGTGAGGGGAGTGGCGAGATGGGCAGCGGGCGTAGGCTGATCATCGAGGCGGACGGCGGCTCCCGGGGCAACCCGGGTCCTGCCGGCTATGGTGCCGTGGTCCGGGACGCCGACGGCGGCGCGGTGCTCGCCGAGCGCGCCGCGTCGATCGGCCGGGCGACGAACAACGTCGCCGAGTACTCCGGGCTCATCGCCGGCCTGCAGGCCGCCGCCGAGATCGATCCGGGCGCCGACGTCGAGGTCCGGATGGACTCCAAGCTCGTCGTCGAGCAGATGAGCGGCCGCTGGAAGATCAAGCATCCGGCGATGCGCCCGCTGGCCGACGAGGCCGGCGCGCTCGTCCGTTCCTTCCCCCGGGTGCGCTTCCAGTGGATTCCGCGCGCCCGCAATGCCGACGCCGACCGTCTCGCCAACGAGGCGATGGACGCCGCCGCGGCCGGGCGGTCCTGGGAGCCGTCGGTTCCCCAGTCGCCCGACCCGCTGCCCCACAAGGCCCCCACCACCAACCGGCTCTCCGGCTGGATGGCGCCTCCCGCCCCGCCCACCACCACGGTGCTGCTGCGCCACGGGCAGACGCCACTGTCGGTGGAGAAGCGGTTCAGCGGCACCGTCGAGGCGTCGCTGACCGACGTCGGCCTCGCCCAGGCCGCGGCCGCCGCCGACCGGCTGCGTGACGAGCCGTTCGACCTGATCGTCTCGTCACCGCTCAAGCGGGCCCGCCAGACCGCCGAGGCGCTCGGGCGGGACTACACCGTCGACGACGACCTGCGCGAGACCAGCTTCGGCGCGTGGGAGGGGATGACCTTCGGTGAGGTGCGCGAGCGATTCCCGGACGAGCTCAACGCCTGGCTCGCCGACCCGCACGTCCCGCCGCCGGGCGGCGAGAGCCTGATCGAGACGGTGACCCGCGTCGCCCTGGTCCGCAACCGCCTTCTCGCCGAGCATCCCGGGGCGCGCATCCTCGTCGTCTCGCACGTCACCCCGATCAAGGCCTTCACCCAGCTCGCGCTCGCCGCCGAGCCGACCGTCCTCTACCGCCTGCACCTCGACCTGGTGTCGCTGTGCACCATCGACTGGTACTCCGACGGCCCCGCCGTCCTGCGCGGCTTCAACGACACCCACCACGTCGCCCACCTCACCACCCACGGCGAATAGACCACCCACGGCGAATAGCGGCCCGAGGACCGCGTCGAAGCCGTGGCGGAGCGGTCCCCATAAGTCGCATATCGGGCGGACTTCCCGCGGGTGGGAAGTGCGTGCGGGGGACAGCGGCGCTGTGTCGCGAATTCGCGGGTTGCCGTCCGTTTTGGCCCGGATTATGCGACACGGACTGCCGTGAAGCGGCCAGAAGGCTGCCACGACCCGCCGCGACAGCACCCGCGAAGATCGCGGCCCGCGACGTGACCCAATGGCACCCTGCTGTGGCCTGCTCGCCATAAAGTTCCGATCCTCCTCGACCGCCTCATCACCCGTGAGTGCCAGCGCCAGGCCGATATCGCCGCCATCCTGTGTATTCTCGCTCGAGCCCGCCCCGCCCATGCTTCAGTGGAAAGGGGGAGAGGACATGCGGCTTTCCGAGATGGCCGCCCGGTGGCTGCCGCGCGTAGCGGCGGTGGTCTTTGCCACGGGAATCGTCGTGGCGGCGGCACTGCTGGCGACGCATGGGAGCATCGGGCTGGCCGTCTGGCTTGCATTTCTCACGTGCGCGATGACGGCGGCAATCCGCTGGGTGATGACCGACACCTCACCAGACGGCGGCTCGCCGCCCTGCCAGCTGGCGACCCTCCCCAAGCCTCGGCGCTCACCGGACGGCCACGGCGTCGGCGGCCGCGAGTCCTGAGGTCACAGTCCCGAGATCCGCCGACTCGGTTCTGCGGATGCGTCGCATCACCTCCGGTGCTTCGGATGGGCTGCCGCTTCCTTCCACATGCGGTCCAGCTGGTCAACCGCGTCTCCGCGCACCTCGTTCCCTGATGCGTAGGTGGTGTTCCAGCCGAACCCGGGGACCTCGTCCAGCAACTGGGCCGTTGGAATGCCGTCCGCCGGGTCGATCAGGAGCTCGAAGACCACCTTGGCGTACCAGGTGGTCCTGGTCGGGTCGCTGAAGTGCTCGTCCTCGTAGATCTCCCCGGTCGTGAAATAGCCGCTCCCGATGATTCCGCGTGGTTCCACGCCCTGCCGCAACAGATAGAAGCGGTCGCCCGGCTCGACTCCGTGCCTACGTCCACCCATGGACCACGTGCTTGTGATCGTGGCGCCGGAGGCGATCAGGGCGACGCCGCCCTCGTAGTCGCCGCCCTCCTCATCCCACTCGTAGCGGTCGGGATTCCAGGTCAGAATAAAAGTTCCCACGACAAATCTCCCGATCAGGCCTTACCGCCATGTACTGAGCGGGTCAGAGGAGCCTGCGGTGCGCTACTGGCCTCTGCGCGGCCTATCGGGTTTGCAGGGCCGCCAGCGCGGCTGTGACCTGCTCTGGGGTCGGAGCCTCGTAGTGGAAGTTTCGCTCGCGGAGATAGGCGATGAACGCGGGCTCCGGGGAGAGCTCGTGTTCTCTGAGGTAGTAGGCGATCGAGGCGTCCCAGATCCACCTTCCGTCGGTCGAGGCACCGCGAGGGACCTGCCTTCCGCGGGACGGGTCAAGCCTGTCCTCGCCGAGGCTTCTGGCCATCATGAGGTTTTCCCCTTGGTGAAGATATGCCAGGACGCTGTCGCGCTGCTCGCGTGGCAGGGGTTCCCTGTCGACGACATAGTACTCGCCGTTGTTCGTCCCGTCGAACACGTGTGCGATTGTGAAGCCGTCTCTAGTCTCGGCCACGCTTGTCCTCTTCTTGTCGCGGCTCGAATTCGAGCCAGACGCCGTCGTAGGGGATTGTCTGAACGAGATTTCCGTGCTCGTCCTCGTATTCTGACGTGGTGTATACCCTACCGTCGGATCCGGAGAAGGCGAGTTCCGTAGGTGCGGTCACGCTGACCCCGAGTTCGTCGGCGAGTTTCTGGGCGATGGGATCGTCTCCCTGGCCAGTTTCGCAGGACATGAGCCGGACGGGCCGGCCCTGCCAGGTGTCGTCCTTGCGGATGAGGGCGGCGAGGTGAGTGGCATCGAGATTGTGGTGACCGACGCGGAAGCCCTGCGGACTGCCGTGCAGGTCGGCCGTGTAGCGGCCGGGGGAAGGCTCGGCGGTGTGCGCATACCACCACATCTTGTCGTCGTTCTTCTCGTAGAAGGCGCGGCCGTCGGTGGTGGGCTGGCTGTCCTTCCAGATGCGGTTCAGGCGCCAGCCGAGGCGGTCGCCGTCCCCACGAGCGCGTGCGGCGGCGTCGACGCCCTCCGGTGGCGTCTCCTCGTAGGGATGTTCAGTGCCTTCCGGCGTCGCTGCTGTCTGATCGCGGCGGTCGAGGAGGGCGAGTTTGCGTTCCAGGGGGGTCAGAGGCGGGTCCGCGTCCGGGGCTGGTCGCCGCTCGGAGGGGCGGTCCCGTTCGAGGGCGGTGGGTGATCGGTCCGGGTTGAGAGTCGGACGATCGGTTGCGCGGGATGGGCGATCGTCGGCTGGCCGCTCACCAGGTCGGGCTTCCGGCTCTGGCGAGCGATCCGAAGCGGTCCGCGTAGCGGCGGCGCGGTCGAGGAGTTGGGCCTTCAGCTCGGCCTGGGTGGGGCCGTCGGGTGCTCGGGCCGGGCGCGGGGCATCGGGCGGCGACTCGATGTCCGCGTGAGGTCGCTCGATGCTCATTGGTGCGGATCGTAACGAAGCGGCCACCTATGCGGCAGGGAATCCCGCTGCCTCTTCTATGTCAGCGGACTCAGGAGCCGTGGTAGAGGCGGTCGAGGTCGACGAGGACGATGCGGGGGTCGGCGGCGGCGCGGGCGTGAAGGTCGTCGGTGAAGCCGGCGGCGGAGACGAGGATCAGCCGGGTGGTGGTGATGTCGAGGCCGCGGGCGGAGCCGATCAGCGTGCGGGCGTGGTCGAGGCGGTCGAGATGGTCGATGCCGAGGGTCGTGCCCCACTTCGCCTCGCCGAGGGCCACCAGGCGGCGGCGGGTGCCGTCGGCGGGTCCGAGTGCGACGATGTCCAGCTCCAGGTGGGCGCGGCCGGCGTGATCGTGAATGGTGCCGTGGCCGACGTCGCCGAGCAGGTCGGCGCCGAGCGTCTCGGGGCTGGCGAAGTCGGCCACCCAGGTTCGGGCCATGCCCTCGAAGTGCGGGCCGAGTACCTGGGCGGCGAAGGTGGGACGCAGCGTCGGCCAGAGGCGAACCGCACGGCCGGGACGGTCGAGCTGGGCGAAGGCGGGCCGGATCATCGCGTGGTAGAAGGCGACGAGCGGCTCGGCGATCCGCCACAGCGGTCGGCGGTCGCGCAGCAGGTCATCGGCGCGGACGAGGAAGCCTGCGTCGGCCAGGACGGTGAGCGGGTGGGCGAGGTCGGAGCTTGACCGTCCGACGTGGCTGGCGATGCCGCCGCGCGTCGTCGCGCCGCTGGCCACCGCGGCGAGCACCGAGCTGTACAGCGCGCTGTCGCGCAGGCTGGGTTCCTCGCTGAGCAGGTAGCGGGCCTCGCGGAACAGCGGTGAGGCCGCGTCGAGCACGGCGCGGGCCACCCAGTCGTCGAAGTCGGCGGGGGACGCCGGGCGGTCGCCGCGCAGGAAGTCGTGGTAGGCGGGTGTGCCGCCGACAACCGTGTGGACCTGGGCGGCCAGGGGGAGGTCCTCGATGCCCCAGAACTCCCGGGCGAGCCGGTAGTCCAGTGTTGGCACGGTCAGCTCCAGGCTGGCGCGGCCCCGCAGCGGCGCCGCCCCGGCGAGCAGGCGTCCCATCACCGACAGCGCCGACCCACACAGCACCAGCCGGGTGCGCGACTCGCGGCGCCGGGGTCGGCGCGGTCCGAACGCCGCCTGCACCACGGAGGGCAGCTCCGGCGAGACCTTCGTCAGGTAGGGGAACTCGTCGAGGACGACGGGCACAGGCTTCCGCGAGCCGAGCCCGAGGATCGCGTCGACGGCCTCGTCCCAGCCGTGGAAGGTGAACGCCGCGGGTGCTCCCAGATGCTCCGCCAGCCGGGTGCCGAACATCCGCAGCGAGTCCGCCGCCGTCGCCTCCACGGCCTGGAAGTACAGCCCGCCGGTCTGCTCGCAGGCGGCCTCGAGCAGGAACGACTTGCCCTGCCGGCGCCGGCCGCTGACGACGCCGAGGCTCGCGCCCGGTGCGTCGTCCTCGCAGAACCGGGCGAGCCGTGCCCACTCGACCTCCCGGTCGAACATGTCCTCCGGCCGTCGCACGCCCACCCCCTCCGCAGGCAGTTGAAGTGTAGTTATAGTAACTGCACTTCCACTGGTATCGAGGGGCGGACTCGAACCCGCAGACTGACTTCTCGCAGGCGAATCACGGCGCGCGCGGACCGGCGGTCACCAGGTGTTCCGTAGAGTTGTGATCAGCGAACGACCTCCCCTCGACGAGGTGCGCGACCTGTACGGGCAGCACACGGCCGCGACCAGCCAGCGATGCACCCCCAGGCCGTCGAGTACGCCTACGCGCTGACGATGGGCCAGCCCTGGCTGGTCAACGCCCTCGCCTACGAGATCGTCAACCGCCGGAAGGTCCCCGAGACGACCGCCATCACCGCCGACCACATCGACAACGCGGCCGAACGCATCGTGCGCGTCTGAGCGAGTCCCTCGCGGCCGCCCTGCGTCATCATCAGACCGCAGCGCGGCCGGGAGGACAGAAAATATCCGTTCGGTCACGTGAGTGGTGCATCGGGTTACCCTGGTCGCTGGAACCGGCCGGCACCGGCATCCTTCGCATACTCTGCGTGATCCTGGAGGGGTCGGGTATAGGCGAGGGGAACCGCGCCTGCTCGTCCTGGTCGGGACGGGGGGTGTCCCACGGGGGAGAGGGAGTCGGCGGATGAAGGCGGTCGTCTATCACGGATCGGCAGATATCCGGCTCGAGGATGTGCCAGAACCGAAGCTCACCGAGGCGACGGACGCGATCGTCCGCCTGACCAGCAGCGCGGTGTGCGGGACGGACCTGCACATGGTCCGGGGGACGATGCCGGGCATGCGGGAGGGCACGATCCTGGGGCACGAGGGGGTCGGCATCGTCGAGGAGGTCGGGCCGTACGTCCGCAACCTGCGGCCCGGCGACCGGGTGATCATCCCTTCGACGATCGCCTGCGGCTCGTGTTCCTACTGCCGGGCCGGCTACCAGGCGCAGTGCGACAACGCCAACCCGCGCGGCTCCCGAGCGGGATCGGCCTTCTTCGGCGGCCCGGAGGACACCGGCCCGTTCGACGGCCTGCAGGCGGAGTTCGCCCGGGTGCCCTGTGCGAACGCCGGACTGGTACCGGTGCCGGACTCCGTCTCGGACGACCAGGCGATCATGCTGTCGGACATCTACCCGACCGGGTGGTTCGGCGCGAAGCTGGCCGAGGTGACCCCGGGGGACACGGTCGCGGTGTTCGGGGCCGGTCCCGTCGGCCAGTTCGCGGTGCTGTCCGCGTTCCAGCAGGGCGCCGGGCGGGTCATCGCGGTCGACGGCATCGCGTCCCGGCTGGCCGGTGCCCGCGCGCTGCACGCCGAGACCGTCGACTTCAACGAGGAGGATCCCGTCGAGATCATCCTCGAGATGACCCGGGGCATCGGTGTCGACCGGGCGATCGACGCCGTCGGTGTCGACGCCCAGCATCCGTCGTCCGGGCCCGCCGTGCCGGGTGACGAGGCCGCCGAGGAGTTCGCGGCCGAACGGGACGCGGCCACCGCGGGCGGCGCCCGCCCGGCCGGGGACACCTGGGTTCCCGGTGATGCCCCGTCCCAGGTGACACGCTGGTCGGCGGAGGCGGTGGCCAAGGCGGGCTCGATCGGCATCGTCGGCCTCTACCCGCCGACCCTGAACGCCTATCCGATCGGTACGGCCCTCAACCGCAACCTGACGATCAAGCTGGGCATCTGCCACCACCGCCGGTACATCCCCGAGCTGCTGGCGATGGTGGAGGCGGGCACGGTCGACCCGGCGACGATCATAACCCAGCACGAGCCCGTCTCCTCCGCGCTCGACGCCTACCAGGCCTTCGACCGCCGCGAGACAGGCTGGACCAAGGTCGTCCTCGACCCCGCCGCCTGACCTGTGCGACCCATGCGACTCACGTGATGCACCCGGCCGGCCCGACCCATGCGAGGGCCGCCGCGTCGTTGCCTACTGGCGGGGCGGCTTCGCCGGACGCCGGCGGCGCCGTGTGGAGGGTGAGATCCTGCGGTCCGGTGCCCGCCGCCGCCCGCTTCCGCTCCGGTCGCCGACGTCGCCGGCTCGCAGCCATGACCCTTCTTTTACCGCGTCGCCGCAGGCAAAACCGCACCGACCGCCGACTCCGAACCGGAATGCCGACGGGCGGGGTGGGCGATGGCTGCCGATCCCGTGATCAACATATCGTCCGACTTGGCCGTTGATGCGGGTTACCGGTGGTGGGGTCCGGCGGTGACCTGTGAGTCTGGTCAGCGGGCGCGGCGGGCGCTGAACATCGCGGCGCTGTGGCTCGGTCGCGACCTGGATCGCTCCGCGGGCGACGGGCCGGCCTCGTGATCGGGTGAGCTGGTAAGAGCCGTGGCTGTGGGTGGTCGAGACGCCGTGGCCCGCCCGGCGCGATGGTTGTGGTTGCCGGCGGGGCGGCGTCCACGCCGTCTGCCTGTTCGAGGTGTCGGCTCGGCGCCGTGGTTTCCGCCGACCGGCGTGCGTCGGGCTGGACTGGTCCTGGTCTCCGCCGGGATCGCGGCCGTGGGGCTGGTGAGCGACCGAGCGCCGGGGGCGAGCGTGGTGAGTATCGGATGATCGGCGGATGCGACCCGTGTCGTCGTCGCCTTGATGCCGGCGGCGCGGGCGAGCTGCGTGACCTCACGGATCTGCTCCGTGGTCGCGAGGGTGATGACAGTGCCGCTGTTGCCGGCGCGCGCGGTGCGCCCGGAACGGTGCAGATATGCCTTGTGGTCGGCCGGTGGGTCGGCGTGGATCACGAGAGCCACGTTGTCGACATGGATGCCGCGGGCGGCGATGTCCGTGGCGACCAGCGCCGAGGCCCGGCCTGTGTGAAAGTCGTCGAGGTTGCGGGTACGGGCGTTCTGGCTCAGGTTGCCGTGCAGCTCGACCGTGGGCACGCCGGCGCGGTTGAGGTGGCGGGCCAGAGCCTTGGCGCCGTGCTTCGTGCGGGTGAACACGACCGTGCGGCCCGGTGCGCTGGACAGGTCAACGAGCACGGGGAGCCGGTTGTCCCGCTCGACGTGCAGCAGATGGTGCGCCATGGTGCCCACGGGGGACTGGGCGGAGTCGGCCTCGTGCACCGCGGGCTCGCTGAGGTACTGGCGCACCAGGGTGTCGACGGCCCTGTCCAGGGTGGCCGAGAACAGCATTCGCTGCCCGCCGGCCGGGGTCTGGCCGATCAGCCGGCGTACGGCGGGAAGGAACCCCAGATCGGCCATGTGGTCGGCCTCGTCGAGCACGGTGACCTTTACCTGGGCCAGCGAGCAGTGCCCCCGCGCGAGGAGATCCTCGAGCCGGCCTGGGCAGGCCACGACGATGTCGGCGCCCCGCCGGATCGCGACCACCTGCGGGTTCTGACCGACGCCACCGAACACGGTGCACGAGGTGAGGCCGGCCGCGGCGGCGAGCGGCCGCAGAGCCGTGTCGATCTGCGCGACGAGCTCGCGGGTGGGCGCCAGGATCAGCGCGCGCGGAGCCCCGGCTCGGGCCCGGGGCCCGCCGGACAGCCGCGCGACCACGGGCAGGAGGAACGCGAGCGTCTTGCCGGACCCCGTGCGGCCGCGGCCGAGGACGTCACGTCCAGCGAGCGCGTCCGGCAGCGTCGCCCGCTGGATCGGGGTGGGGGTCTCGATGGCGTGACGGGTGAGAACGTCGGTGAGGCGCGCGGGCACACCAAGATCGGTGAACGAAGACAAGGAAAATCGCTATCTGTGTGGATGTCCCGCCGACAACCGGGGAGTGAGGATCTCGACCGGTTACGCGCGGAGCGGAGGCCCGATCGAGAGGAGCGGGTGCTACGACGCGCGGACAACTCGCGGCAGGAGCCCGACGAGGTGATGCGAGCAGCATAGCTGGTCCGCGCGCCGCATGGAGCCGACCCGCGAGGTGAGGTTGTCGGCGGACAGCGGGCCGTCGCTGGTGGCCGCACCACTGGTGGGCCCCAGCCGGCTGGGCCGGCGACGTGGTCACCGGCCGAGACGACGACCCGGGGCCCCTGCTCGCGGGGGACGAGGCGACCCGTACACCGCGGGCGACGGGTCCAGAACGTCACCGGGGTGCGAGTCGCACGCAGATGCACGAACGGCATGGCCGCCCGCTGGCGAGCCGTTGCCCGGCGGGCCGGGCGGCCGAACTGGTCGGCCAGACCGCGCCGAGCGAGCTCGCGACTGGCCGCGACGTCGGCGCGCACCCACGACCAGGGAACCTTTGCGATCTCACCTTTTCGATCTCACCTTGATCCGCTAAGGTCGTTCCAGGTCCAAGCCAGCGATAGAAACAGTTCATTCAGATCGGCGCGCACAGCTCGGCGAAGCGTTGAGAGCTGATGTTGCCGCGAGTCGAATTCGACGTCCGCGTCCGCCCGATCCTGGAGGGCTCACACCGTGGCCAGGTGGCGGAATGCGCTGCCGTGGAAGACGAGCGGCGGGGCCGCCAGGTCCGCGCCCACAAACCCCTGGACCCGGGTTGATCAAACCCGAATTCCCTTGCATGACCCACGCGGGTCTCACAGCCGGCCGGAATCGTCAGGGGCGGGCTCGGCACGCACCAGGCCCGTCTGGTAGGCGATGACCACGAGCTGCGCCCGGTCACGGGCTCCCAGCTTGGCCATGGCCCGGTACACATGGGTGCGGACCGTAAATGGGCTGAGCACCATCCGGTCGGCGATCTCCTGGTTGGACAGGCCGGTCGCGGCCAGAGCCACCATCTCGCGTTCGCGGGCGGTCAGCGCGTCCAGCCGCCGGGATCCAAGGGCGAGGACGTCGTCCGGAGTGGCCAGAAAGCGGCTGACCAGGAAACGGATCGCGGTAGGAGACAGGAGGGTGTCACCGGCCACCACCGTGCGGACCGCGTCCCGTAGGTCCTCGGCCGCGATCCCCTTGCCGATGAAGCCGCTGGCTCCGGCGCGCAGCGCTCTGGCGACGTACTCGTCGATCTCGAAGGTGGTCAGAATCAGGATGCGGCTGGCGGCCAGGTCCTGATCCGCGCAGATGGCCTCCGTGGCGGCAAGGCCGTCCATCTCCGGCATGCGGATGTCCATGATCACCACGTCGGGCTTGAGCTCCCGGGCGCGTTCGACCGCCGCGCGTCCATCGGCTGCCTCGCCGACCACCGCGATATCGTCGGCGGCGTCGAGAAGGAGCGCGAACGCCTCGCGCAGCAGGGCCTGGTCATCAGCGAGCAGCACACGGATGGTCACGATCCGGTCCCCTTGTCCGTCTTGGCATCTGGTCCCGATGCGTGCCCGTCTCCTGACTGGCCGTCTTCGCCCAGGTCCAGCCGCGCGGCGTCTCTGGGCGGCGCCAAGGGCAGCTCCAAGGTCACGAGAAATCCTCCCTGCGGCCGGCGGCCCACGGTCAGCCGGCCGCCGGCGGCCGCCGCGCGTTCGCGCATGCCGATCAGCCCGTAGCCCGGTGCTCGGTCTGCCGGTGCGGCCGGGGACCGTCCGTCGTCGGCGATGGCGATGGTCAGGCGGGCGTCGTCGTAGGTGAGGTTCACCTGGGCCCTGTCGATCGCGGCGTGCTTGGTGACGTTCGTCAGCGCCTCCTGGACGATGCGGTAGGCGGTGAGGTCGGCCCCGGGAGACAGCGGTCGGGCCGGGCCGGTCTGGCGTACCGTCACGTCCAGTCCGGTGCGGCGGAAGGACTCGACAAGCGCGGGTAGCCGGGATAGCCCAGGGGCAGGCTTCAGGGGCGTCGATGACCCACCGGACTGGCGCAGCAGGCCGACCGTCGCGCGCAGTTCGTGAAGGGCGTCGGCAGTGGTCTCGGACAACTGGCGTAGGGACGCGCGGGATCGCTCCGGGTGGCTGTCAAAAACCTGGGTGGCGACCGCGGCCTGAGCGTTGGCCAGGGCAATGTGGTGGGCGACGATATCGTGCAGCTCGCGGGCGATGCGCATCCGTTCCTCGGCCACCCGTCGACGTGCCTCGCTCTCCCGGCTCTCCTCGGCCCGCCGCGCTCTGTCCTCTACTGCCGCCAGGTAGGCCCGCCGATCTCGGAGCGAACGGCCGAGCGCGCCGGCCAGCAGTGGGAAGGCCACGACTCCGGTCCTCGTGGCGGCCTGCCACGAGTCGATGTCAAACACCAGGAGCGACGTGGCCAGGAGGAGCGCGGATGTCGCCATCGTGGCGTTGTGCCCTCGCCGTTCGGATCCCGCTTCCAGGGAGAAGGCTGCGATCATGACCGGGGCGAGCACCAGCGGGTTGAGGAAGAGCCCGAACGGCGGGACGAGCGCTGCGCAGCCGACCGTCACCGCCACGGCGGTTCCTGGTGCGCGGTGCCGGGCCGGCAGGATCGCGCAGGAGATCGCGGCGAGCAGATAGGCGGCGGCCGGCGGCGCGGAGACCGGCTGGTCGTCGTCTCGGAGCATTACGCCGACCAAGAACAGTAGCAGCGCGACCGCGACGGTCGCCGCCTCCCGCCGCCGCGTGCGCCCATCCCGCGGACGTCGCGAACGGCTCACGGCGTCTGCGGGATGGGTCACCGCCCGGTGGACTGGGGCTGCGGAAGCCGGTCGACCCGCTCGCCCGGGGACGCTTCGGGGGACCTGTTCAGCGCCTGGCCCTCGACATCCACGTTCGGCAGCATGCGATCGAGGCTACGTGGCAGCCTCCAGGCACGCTGACCGAGCAGGGCCAGTACCGCGGGGGTGATCGCCATCCGGACCACGAAGGCGTCGAAAGCTACCGCAGCGGCCAGCCCGACGCCCATTGTCTTGATGACAGCGACGTGTGCTCCGACGAAGCCACCAAAGACACTGATCATGATGAAGGCCGCCGCGGCCACTACCCGTCCACTGTGCTGGAAGCCGTTGACGATGGC
This sequence comes from Frankia sp. RB5, assembly GCF_059816245.1. NCBI lineage: Bacteria > Bacillati > Actinomycetota > Actinomycetes > Frankiales > Frankiaceae > Frankia > Frankia sp. RB5. The sequence continues at coordinate 81,680 of NZ_JCBATA010000016.1, read as the reverse complement.
CTCCCCCGGTGGGTCGCCGGCGACGTGCGCTTCCCGCATTCGCGTGACCAGGAACACCTCGTAGTCCATGGCCAGACCGAACACGACACCGATCATGAGAATCGGCATCAGCGACATCACCGGCCCGGTCTGCTCGACGCCGAACAGGTCCGCGGCCCAGCCCCACTGGAAGACCGCGACGACGACGCCGAGGGCGGCGCCCACCGACAGCAGGAAGCCCAGTGCTGCCTTGATCGGTACCAGAATTGACCGGAAGACCACCATCAGGAGGAGCACGGCGAGGCCGACCACAATCGCCAGATAGGGGATCAGCGCATTGGACATGGCCTGGGAGATATCGATGTTCAGCGCCGTGGTGCCCGTCACCAGAACCTGGGCGTTGGACTTCGTCTCGAGGTCGGAAACCCCATGGCGGATGGCGTGCACCACGTCACGCGTCTCGCCACTGCTCGGCCCGGTCTTCGGGATGACGGAGAGGATCGCTGTGTCCTTGGCCTGGTTGACCGCTGGATCACCGACCGACACCACGCCGTCCATCCGGGTGACCATGTCGGACACCTGGTCGATGACTCTCGGGGCCGCGGCATCCCGGGTGTCCACGACCACGGTCAGCGGGCCGTTGAAACCAGGACCAAACCCTTCTGAGAGCAGGTCGTAGGCCCGGCGCTCGGTGCTGGACGTCGGCTTGGACTCGTCTCCAGGCAAGCCGAGTTCCAGGCTCAACGCAGGCGCGGCCATGACACCCAGGCCCAACACCGCGACCACCAGCACGGCCACCGGCCGACGCAGCACGAACCTCACCCAACGGGCACCAAGCCCATGGCGACCGCCGTGACGGGCATGAGCCGTGCGGGCATCGCGGGGCAGTACCCGGTGACCGAGGAAGCCCAGCAACGCGGGGACCAGTGTCAGCGCCACACACACCGCCAGCGCCACGGCACCCGACGCGGCCAGTCCCATCTTGGTGAGTTCGGGAACCCCGACGACTGACAGCCCGACCAACGCGATAGTCACCGTCAGGCCGGCGAAGACGACCGCGGAACCGGCCGTCCCCGCCGCCCGCCCGGCCGCGTCCTGCGGATCTCTGCCTTCGGCGCGTTCGGCACGGTATCGAGAGACGATGAACAGCGCATAGTCGATGCCTACCGCCATGCCCAGCATGATCGCGAGGATCGTGGCGGTGGACGTCACGCCCAGCGGCACGGCAAGCGCGGTGATCAGGCAGAAGCTGATCGTGACACCCAAGATCGCTGTCAGGAGCGGCAACCCGGCCGCCACCAGGGAGCCGAAGGTGAGGACGAGTACCGCCACCGCCACCGCCAGCCCGATGAGCTCGGAGGCGCCGCCCAGGGACTCGTCCGACTCCAGCGCCGAGCCGCCGATCTCCGTCGTCAGCCCCACGTCGCGGATCCGGTTCGCCGCGTTCTCCAAGGCCGCCGTCGTAGCGTCGGTGAGGTCGGTCGCGTCCTCGGTATAGGTGATGGTCGCGTAAGCGATGGTGCCGCTGGAACTGACGGACCCGGCGGCGTATGGATCGGTGACCGAGGCCACCTGCCCGCCTCTCGACAGGTCACCCAGGGCACCCTCGACCGCTTGGCGGTATGACGGCGCGGTGACCAGCTGCCCGTCCGGTGCCTTGAACACTAGACGGGCGTCGGCCGACTGGGCGTTGCTCTCCGGGAAACGCTCCGCGAGCAGGTCAAACGCCTTCTGAGACTCCGTGCCCGGCAGCGCCAGCCCATCGTCGGCCGCCGACGGCGCCAAGGCGGCCCAGATGCCAGCGAGCACCAAGGTGGCCAACCACAGGGCGCTTACAAGGCGGCGCCGTCGGAAAGCCCATCGTCCAACCCGGTAAAGAAAAACGGCCATCCGTCGATCACTCCGGTAGTCGTCGGGAGGTGGAGCAGCGCGATGCGCGCACCCCAACGCTCTCGCCCGGCGGCCCCTCCCGGCGTCCTCTACCTGCACTATCTCTCGCCTAATACATTTGTACTGGCCTGGCTCTGCCCGCCCAAGGTGCAATGCCGTGAAGCCTAGTTGGATCTTGCTCATAGTGAGGGGGACGTGAGCTCCATGCCGGCACTTGGCATTTTTCGAAGAGATACTCCAGGAAAAACTCTCCGATGGTCACCTTCGGTGGGAATCGAATGATCCTAGATATTATGTACCTCACGACTGCGGCAGGTCACTGCGATCATGTCGTCGGTGAACCTGCGCATATTTCGCACATGGCGAACGGTTTCAGGAGGCTGGGGCGACAGGGAAGTCTCCACCGGAACCTGCGGTCCGTCGTTGAACGACTTCAGATGGGCGCGGTTTGATATTGCAACAGCGAACGAAATCTCGGCTACCAGGCCGCGCAGGGTCTGGGTCAGCACGCGGCGGCTGATCCCTTCGATGGCGCGGTCAAGCTCATTGAAACCGTAGGAATGCTCGGTCAGCACTCAGATGACCACTGGAATCCATTTGTCACCGACACGTCGCAGTACGCCGGTCACAGGGCATTCCTGGCGTTGCCGCTCGGTCACCACCAACGTGAGACGGAAGCGGGATCTTGAGAAAGCGGTCCCAGTAGGCTGGTAGCCCGCTGTCCGACCGCGGGATTCCGTCAAACAGGTAGGACCCCTCCTTCGGCCGGATCTCCGATTGGAGGAGGAACTCACCGTCGCGGAGCGGTGCGGGAGCAAGCCGAAGTCGATAGCCGATGCCAGTACCGCGGCCGAGAAAGCCCATGCCTTGGCAGGTAGGGCGGCGGGGGACCTCCGGGAATCCTCAGTAGGGCCTGGCCGCGGGCAAAACCTCGGCTCCTGCCTGAACGCCTCTTACCGGCATCCACTTGCTTGCCTGATGAGTTCCTCGGCCTGGTTGCCGACCGTCGATGTTTGGAGGAGGCGAAGGAAGGCACGGCGGTAGGTGTCGACCTGGGTGGGGTCGTCGATGGTGATGGGGTGGGTGAGGAGTTCGAGGTGGACGAAGGGGTCGGTGTCGGGGAGGTCTTCGAACAGGACGAAGCCGCCCGACAGGCGTCGTCGAGAAGCTGCTCTTCGAGGGCGATGGGCGGTGGGGTCTAGGCGAAGCCTCGCCGTGTCTTCGTCCGCCTGCTCTACCCATCCGCGGGAGGCGCGATCATGCGGCGAACCACGTTCGTGCGCCTGGTCTGGGCTCCAACGGTCAGGGCGGCTGAAGCAGCGCTTCGGAAGCAGGAGGCCGAGGCGCATGCGTCACAGCGGAAGGAGGACGCCGAGCGGGCTGCGGCGGCCGCCGATCGCCTGGCCGGGGGAGTCGACTTCCACGAGCTTCGCCACTACTACGCGAGCCTTCTGATCTTCGCGGGCGAGAGTGTCAAGGTGGTCCAGGCCCGGCTCGGCCACAAGAGCGCGGTCGAAACGTTGGATACGTACGGTCACCTCTGGCCCGACACGGAGGACGCCACCCGGGCCGCTGTCGACACCGTGCTGGGAAAGGCTCTCGAACCCGAAACGGCCCAGGAACGGCCCAGCGCGACCGTGTAGACGCTCCGCCGCAGGTCAGGAGGGGTAAAGCGGATGAGGTGGCCTGTAAGCCGGGTTCTGTAGGCGGGGAGCCTTGCGGCGCCCCGGTGGCGGCCATCTCTCTACGGCTGCCGTTGCCGGCAGCCTCCAGCGGCCTACCCGCAGGCTCGGGCGGGCCGCCCTCGAACGCCTGCGCGGCCCGTGGCCCTTGCGGGCCGCGGGCCTTCTGACCTTGCTCCGGGCGGGGTTTACCGAGCCGCCCAGGTCACCCTGGGCGCTGGTGCGCTCTTACCGCACCGTTTCACCCTTACCGGCGGCCGTGACCGGCGCCGGCGGTCTGTTCTCTGTGGCACTGTCCCGCGGGTCGCCCCGGGTGGGTGTTACCCACCGCCCTGCCCTGTGGAGCCCGGACTTTCCTCGGCGGCACCGGAGTGCTCCGGCGCCGACGCGGCCGCCCGGCCACCTCATCCGCAGACTTCAGCATAGGCCACCCGTCCGCCTAGACTCCCAGGGCACAGGGGATCGAAGCTGGACAGCGCCGACCAGGCCGTTCAGGCGATGCATGATCGATGGGACGACGATGGCCGGATCGGACCAGCCGGGCAAGAAGATCGACTTCACCCGTCCGCAGCGCCCGCAGCCGGCGCCCACCGGCCCCGCGGTTCCCGCCGCCGGCGCCGCGACCGGCCCGGTGCCGCCCGGCATCCCGGCCGGCGGCGCGTTGCCAGCCGGCGCGGTGCCACAGCCACAGCCGTATCCCGCTCCAGGCGCCGGCGGTCCGGCGCCCGCGGGCTTCCCGCCGCAGGGTGGCCCGGTCCCGGCCGGTCCTCCCGGTGCGTCGGGCGTTCCCGGTGGCGCGGGAGGTCCTGGAGGGCCTGGTGACGGTCGGCCGCCGCGCCGGCGGGGCGTGGCGTACACGACCTACGCGATCACCGTTCTGGTCGCGGTCATCGCGATCATGGTCGTGATCTTCGTGGTCAAGAACGACGCGCGGGTGAACATCTGGCTGTTCGGCGCGAACCAGCAGATGTCGGTCGCCGGGGCGCTCGCCGCCTCCGCTGGCGCCGGCCTCGTCATCGGCGTGCTTCTGGGCCTGCTTCCCCAGATCCGCCTGCGCCGCGAGCTCCGCCAACTCCGCCGCGCCGCCCGCGACCGTTAGACCTCGTCTCGAGATCTGATCATCGCGGTCGCGGTCGCGGTCGCGGTCGCGGTCGCGGTCGGGGTCACCGCCGTCACCGCCGTTGCGCCCAGGGCGATTCGTGGCAGCGTTCTGACAACGTCACGGCGGTCCGTGTCGCGAACAGCATGACAAAGCGGACAGGAAACGCGGAGTTCGCGACACGGAGCTGCCGTCCCCCGCACCCGATTCCCATCCATGGGAAGTCCGCCCCATCCTCGACCTTCTGGCTGCGTCGGCTTTTCACGAAATCGGCGCCGATATGGCCGGCGGGTCATCCCGGTGCGCGAGTTTCTCCGTCGGATGCGGTTGGCGTTCCCGCCCGTATGACGGTCGCAGGCTGTCCCCCGGGGAACGTCAGGCGATCTCCCTGGAATATCGCCGAGGTCACAGTCGGCGTACACACCGAGGTGGGTGGCACGTTCATGCCGGGGTCTTTCGTCGGGCTGTAGCGATCTCCCCGGTGCGGCCGTAGTGCGGACCGTTCGAGGACGGCGGCGGCTTCTTCGTCGGCTTTTGCGCGCGTGCCCGGGGAATGGCCGCCGGGGTGGCCTGGAGCGGTGGCCGGTTGGGGTAACCGATAGGTGTGTGTTTCGGGTGCCGAATGGCCGGGCAACTGCGGTTCCATCGGTACAGTCCGATTTGTGACTCCAACCGTCGACCGCCATCGGCGGACGACCGGAGACAGGTCACATGGCGGACGCACATCTTCACCACAGGTTACGGGTGCACGGTGTGAGGGTGCCGGCGGCGGGACCTTCGGCACCGGATCGGGCTGACGGTCGCGGGGCAGGACACCGACCGCACGACGGAGGGAGGGCGTGGTGCCGCCGAGGCCACTGCGTGCGGGAGACCCGGAGCGGGTCGCCCGGTTCGCGCTCTCCGCGCGCCTCGGCTCCGGCGGGATGGGCATCGTCTACCTCGGCGCCGACGACGCGACGGGCGAGTCGGTCGCGATCAAGGTGATCCGCTCGGACTTCGCCGCCGACCCCGAGTTCCGCACCCGCTTCCGCCGGGAGATCGCCGCCGCCCGCGCGGTCGGCGGTGCCTGCACCGCCCGGCTCGTCGACGCCGACCCCGAGGCCGAGGACCCGTGGATGGCCACGGAGCTGATCGCCGGCCACAGCCTCGCCGAGACGATCGCGACCCGCGGCGCGATGGACACCAACGTCGTCGTCGCCCTCGCCGCCGGCCTCGCGGAGGCGCTCACCGCCATCCACGGCGCCGGGATCGTCCACCGCGACCTCAAGCCCGGCAACGTCATCCTCAGCGGCGACGGACCCAAGGTGATCGACTTCGGGATCGCCGCCGCCGTCGACGCCACCGGCGCCACCCGTACCGGCGTGCTGCTCGGCAGCCCGGGCTACATGGCTCCCGAGCAGGTCACCGGGCAGGGCGAGGTCGGGCCGGCCGCGGACGTGTTCGCCTGGGGCCTCACCGTCCTGTTCGCCTCGACGGGCCGCCCGCCGTTCGGCACCGGCCGCGCCGACGCCCTGCTCTACCGGGTCGTGCACAGCGTGGCCGACACCGGCGACGTGCCCGGGCCGCTGCGCCCCACCGTCACCGCCGCGCTGGCCAAGCGACCCGAGGACCGGCCCAGCGCCGACCATCTGCTCCGCGAGCTGATCGGCCCGGCCGAGGACCTGGCGAGCGGCACCCGCCGGCTGCTGCGCGAGTCGTGGGTCGCCCCGCCGTTCGACCCGGCCGCCTTCGTCAACATCCCCACGTTCACCCCCACGCCCGGCTCCTCCCAGGCCGGCGACCGCCTGCGTGACATCGACTTCCATGACAGCCAGACGCTGGCGGGGCTGCCGCTGCCCCGGCCGTCGGTCAGCGTCGTCCCGTCCGCGCGGGGCGACGACCCCGCGCCACGGCCTCGGCCGGACGGCTGGCCGGGCCGGCGGGCCTCGCGCCGGCGGCGCTCCTGGGCGCCGAGCGGCTTCAACGCGCCGACCGGAACCTCCCCCGGGCAACCGGCCGAGCGGGTCCGGGCGACGCCCCCCGCGCGCCCGGCCGCGCCGGTGGCACCCCCGGCCCCGGTGGCCCCTGGCCTGTCGGCCTCGCCGGCCGGATGGCGCACGGGCACCGGCCGCCAGGCCACTCCACCGCCGGTCCCCGTGCGGCCCGCCGCCACCATGCGCACGCCGGCCTCGGCCATCCCCGCGCCGGCCTCCGCCGTGGCGCGCGAACACGCGCCGTCCTTGCTGGTGACGGCGGCTGACGCCGTGGGACGCACGTCGCTGCCGGTGTTGGCCGCGCAGGCGGGAGGCGGGGGCGGTCGGTTCGACGCCGAGGCGGCCGCCCTGCCGGCGCCGCGCGCTCCGCTGGCTCGGTCGGGCGCGCAGTCCGCGCTCCCCGCGCTCGCCGCTCCGGCCCCGCGCCAGGCCGCGGCGATGGCGACGGCAGAGTTTCCGGGAGTCGTTGACGTTCCGGGTGCCGTTGACGTTCCGGGTGCCGTTGGCGTCGCGGCCTGTGTCGGTGGCGCGCCGCCGGCGAGCGGGACGAGCGTCGACGGACGTGGCGACACCAGCGGCCTGCCCAGGCATGAAGCCTCCCGGCGGCGTAAGGGCGGGGCGGGCGGGCCTGACCGCGGGCGTGGCAACCGGGGGCCCGCGGGACACGGTCCTGCCGGCGACGGCGCCGACCGCGACGGCTCGGCCCGCGACGGCGCTGCTCGCGACGGCTCGGCCCGCGACGGCGCTGCCGGTGACGGCGCTGCTCGTGACGGCGCCGCAGGCGATGGCGTCGCTGGTGATGGGCTCGCCGGTGCGGGATCCGGCAGTGATTGGTCAGGCAGCGGTGGCTGGTCCGGCAGCGGCGAGTTCGCCGCGAGCGGTGGCGCTGGGGGTGGGGCGGGCGAGGCGGCGGGTACGCGGCGGGGCGGGCATCCGCGGCGCAACGCGTTCCTGGCCGCGCTCGCCGCGGCGATGGCGTGCCTCGCGGGGCTCGGTGCCGCCCACGCCGCGGATGACCCGGGGCCCCGCGAGGTCCGCCGGTCCGACTCGACGCCGATCGTCCAGGTCACCCCGGGTGCGGCGACCGCGCCCATGCCCTACCCGCGCAGCGGGACGCGCCTGGGCCGGCCCGGTACCCCGGCGACCGCGGCGGAGCGCGAGAACACGCAGCCGGCCGGATCGCTGCCGTCCCTGGACGCGGTGCCGGTCTTTCGCGGGGCGATCAGCCAGCTCGGTCCCGGCCGGGCGTTCGCCGAGTTCATCGCCGGCCACGGCGCCGCCGTCGTCCTGCTCGACCTGCTCGCCCCGGCGGACGGCAACGGCCAGGCGTTCTTCCCCGGCCCCGAACTCGGCGGCGACACCGTGCCGAACTTCACCCTGTACGGGACGTGCGACCGGCTCCCCTTCGGTCAGACGCCAGGCTCCGACCCCGCCCTGGGCTGCACCGGCACGACCTACCGGCTCGCCGGGATGGCCGGGCGCGGCGCCAGCTTCGACTACGCGCAGGGTTACTACCGGCTGCACGGCTACTTCCGCGTCCACGCCGCCGTGGCGGGTGCGGCGCGGCCGGGTCTGAGCGTCGTCACCCTCCAGGCGATCGACCCCCGCACCCTGCCGGCCTGACCGGCCCCGGCCGGGCTCCCCGTACCTGCGGGGGATTCGGCGGTCCTGACGGGGGGAGAACAGGTGAATCAGGCTCTCGGAGGGGGTGCGCGGTGTTCCAAATCCTCTGGATCATCCTGGCTGGTCTGGTGATCGGCGTGCTGGCCCGGCTCATCGTCCGCGGCCGGCAGGACATTCCGCTCTGGCTTACGGTCGTGATCGGTATCGTCGGGGCGCTGGTGGGCAACCTCATCGCGAGCGCGATCGGGGTCCGGCACACCGGCGGCGTCGACTGGATCCGCCACATCCTCCAGGTCGGCGTCGCCGTCGGGCTGGTCGCACTGGTCGCGCCGCTGTGGGCCGCCCGCGGTGGCAGCCGCAGCCACGGCCGCGACCGGCACACCGCCGGCCGGCTGTGACGCGCCGGCGGGGACCGATGCCCAGGCGGCCGCAGGCACGGTGCGGTTGATCGAGGCGCGCCTTGTCCACCGGGGCCCGGTGCCGGTAGGCGGGGCACAGTCCCGTCGGGGCCGTCGGCCGGGCTCCCTCGTGGCCACACGACGGCCGGCGGCCCCGACGCCACTGCACGCCACTCCAGGCCCTGCCACGCGAGGCCCTGCCACGCAGGCCACGAGACGCCGTTGGCGACGCGCCGACGACCTCAGTGGCTGCGGCGGACCCAGTCGTCGTAGTCGACGCCCTCCTCGCCGATCGTCGTGTCGTCACCGTGGCCGGTGTGCACGACGGTCTCGGACGGCAGGCCGAGCAGCTTCGCGCGGATCGAGCCGAGGATCGTCGGGAAGTCCGAGTACGAGCGGCCGGTGGCGCCCGGGCCGCCGCGGAAGAGCGTGTCGCCGCTGAACAGCACGGGGTCGCCGCCGAGGTGGCCGAACAGGCAGACGCCGCCGGGGGAGTGGCCGGGGGTGTGCAGCACCCGCAGCGAGCCGCCGCCGGGCAGGCCGATGAGCTGTCCGTCGGCGAGCGCGTGGTCGGGCTCGCGGCGCGGGTAGACCATCCGCCACAGCACCGCGTCGTCCGGGTGCAGCGCGATGGGCGCGCGGACCAGGTCGGCGAGTTCGGCGGCCGCGTTGATGTGGTCGTTGTGGCCGTGGGTGGCGATGATCACGGTCACCGTGCGGGTGCCGATGGCGGCGGCGATGACCGAAGGGTCGTGGGCCGCGTCGATGACGACGACCCGCTCGTCGTCGCCGACAAGCCAGACGTTGTTGTCGACGGTGAACGTCTGCCCGTCCAGCGTGAAGTCTCCGCGCGTGATGACCCGGTCCACCCGAACCCCCGCATACCCGGTCACGTCACCCGCTCCTCATCCGCGCGGGCCGGAATTCCGGTCGGCCGGCCCGCTGGTGGCGCGGGGAGCCGAGCCGACCAGCGCGCCGGCGGTCCCCGTCGGGACGACCGTATCGGTCGGTGGCGCCGCCGGCGGCGATGTCCCCGCCCGCGGGCCGCCGGCCGTCTTCCTGGGCGGGTGACGCGCACCCCGTCCGGGGTAGTCGCGCACCCGCCCGCGGGGGTGAGGGGACTACAGAACGACGACGCTGCGCAGCACCTCGCCGCGCTGCATCCGGGCGAAGGCCTCCTCGACGCCCTCGATCCCGATCGTCTCGGTGACGAACGCGTCGAGGTCGAGCTGGCCGCGGCGGTAGAGGTCGATGAGGATCGGGAAGTCCCGGCTCGGCAGGCAGTCGCCGTACCAGGACGACGACAGGTGGCCACCGCGGCCGAAGACCTCCAGCAGTGGCAGCTCCACGGTCATGGTCGGGTCGGGGACGCCGACGAGGACGAGCCGGCCGGCGAGATCGCGGGCGTCGAAGGCCTGCCGGTAGGTCTCCGGGCGGCCCACGGCCTCGATCACCACGTCGGCGCCGAAGCCGTCGGTGAGCTCGCGGATGGTCGCGACCGGGTCCACCGAACGGGCGTCCACGATGTCGGTGGCACCGAAGTGGCGAGCCCAGGCGAGCTTGCGCTCGTCGACGTCCACCGCGATGATCTTGCGTGCGCCGGCGATCGAGGCGCCGGCGACCGCCGCGTTCCCGACGCCGCCGCAGCCGATCACGGCCACCGTCTCCCCACGCGTGACGCGTCCCGTGTTGACCGCGGCGCCGAAGCCTGCCATCACCCCGCAGCCGATCAGACCCGCCGCCTCCGGTCGGGCCGCCGGGTCCACCGGCACGCACTGACCGGCCGCGACGAGCGTCAGCGGGCTGAACGCGCCGATGCCCAGCGCCGGCGACAGCGGGGTGCCGTCCGCGAGCGTCATCGGCTGGGTGGCGTTGCGCGAGTCGAAGCAGTACCAGGCCATCCCGCGCCGGCAGGCCCGGCAGGTACCACACGGTGCCCGCCAGGCCAGCACCACGTAGTCGCCGGGAGCGAGCCCGGTCACGCCCTCGCCGACCGACTCCACCGTGCCGGCGGCCTCGTGCCCGAGCAGGAACGGGTAGTCGTCGTTGATCGCGCCCTCGCGGTAGTGCAGATCCGTATGGCACACGCCACAGGCCCGCACCCGCACCCGCGCCTCACCCGGACCGGGATCCGGGACGATGACGCGCTCCAGCCCGACCGCCGCGCCCTTCTTCCGGGCCACCACCGCGTCCACCGTCTGTGCGCCCATTGGTCGAGATCCTCTCCTCGGAAAAGCCGTCGTGCGCGGCGATCGGCGGGCCGCACCGGGCGGCCGCGGCGCTGACCGCGCTGGTCGCAACGATCGTCATTGGTTACACCCGGTGCATGATTTCGCACCCCCGTCGATGTGCGCCAGCAGGCGCCGCCACGTCGTCCATGGCGCGACACGCCGCTTTGCGGCCACCCAGCGCCGCCGAGAACGGGTCGATGTCGGTACGCTCCTACCGGTCCGTTTCTGCTCTTTGTAGAGGGAGCAACCCCTCCGTGGTCCGTTTCGCCGACGCTGCCTCCGTCGATTCCCCGACCCGTCACGCCTATGGCGAGGTGACGGTCGGTGACCCCAAGCTGTCCGAGGACGGGCGGCTCGAAGCGGGGGGCGGGAGCGTCGACGAAGGGGTCGGTGAACCCGGCCCCACCGGTCGGCCGCTGCCATCCTTCCCGGTCCCCCCGCCGCTCACGTCGCACGGTCCGGCCTGGATCGTCGCCATGTGCAACCAGAAGGGAGGGGTCGGCAAGACCACCAGCACGATCAACCTGGGCGCCGCGCTCGCCGAGTACGGCCGCCGCGTGCTGCTCGTCGACTTCGACCCCCAGGGCGCGCTGTCGGTCGGCCTCGGCATCAACCCGATGCAGTTCGAGCTCACCGTGCACGACCTGCTCCTCGGTGGCGACTCCGACGTCCGCGACGTCATCGTCGAGACCCAGGTCGACGGACTCGACCTGCTGCCGAGCAACATCGACCTGTCGGCGGCCGAGGTCCTGCTGGTCACCGAGGTCGGCCGCGAGCACAGCCTCGCCCGCGCGCTCGCCCCCATCCTCGACGAGTACGACGTCATCCTCGTCGACTGCCAGCCCTCGCTCGGCCTGCTCACCGTCAACGCGCTGACCGCCGCGGACGCCGTCATCGTCCCGCTGGAATGCGAGTACTTCGCGCTGCGCGGGGTGGCGCTGCTGCTGCAGACCATCGACAAGGTCCGCGAGCGGCTCAACTCCCGCCTGGAGCTCGCCGGCATCCTCGCCACCATGTACGACGCGCGCACCCTGCACGCCCGCGAGGTGCTCGCCCGCGTCGTCGAGCGCTTCCCGGACGAGGTCTTCCACACGGTGATCAACCGGACGGTGCGCTTCCCGGAGACGACGGTGGCCGGCGAGCCGATCACCACGTACGCGCCCACCTCGGTCGGCGCCGCCGGCTACCGGCGCCTCGCCCGGGAGCTGATGGTCCGGCACAACGCGCCGCCGGCCGTCGGCTGAGCCCCCGGCACGTCGCGTGAGCACGTCGCACGGTGCCAGTCGTGTGAACCGCCCGGCACGTCGCCTGAGCACGTGGCGCGCCGCGCCGGCCGGGCCGCGACCACTCGGTTCGAACCATTCGGTGTGAAAAGGTGGCAACGTGCTGTTCCATCTCGCCGAGCCGGCGGTGCTGCTCGGGATCGTGGTCGCCTTCGTCCTCGGCGTGTTCGTCCACGACGCCGCCCAGGTGCTCGTCGCCCGGCTGGTGCGGGACCCGACGCCGCTGCGCAGCGGCCGGCTGACGACCGGCGTCAAGAACCGGCTGAGCCCCTTCAGCGGGCTGGCCGTCTTCATCGTCGGCTACGGCTGGGCCGAGTCGGTGCCGATGAACGACGTCTGGCGCAAGCGGCGCTTCCACGTCACCGCCGCGGTGCTCGCCGGGCCACTGGCCTACCTGCTGCTCGCGCTGGGCTCGCTGGCGCTGTTCCAGGTCGTCGGCGAGCCGGCGCGGATCTTCTTCGGTGACCGGGTCACCGACGCGACGCTCGCGGACAGCTTCGCCGCCCGGTTCACCCTGTGGCTCGCGGTCACCTTCGGCTCGATGTTCATCGTCAGCCTCATCCCCGTGCCGCCGACCGACGCCGGCCGGCTCGTCTTCCTGCTCGGCCCGACCACGCCCGGCTGGCGCAACGCCCACTACCGGCTCACTGAGGGCAACATCGGCCTGGTCATCCTGCTCGCGCTGCTGCTGCTGCCGGTGCTGTTCGCCGGCTTCCCGTCCGTCGTGGGTCAGCTTGTCGTCCCGCTGCTGCGCGGCCTCGCCTCGCTGATCGGGCTCACCCTGCCCGCCTGAGCGGATCATGCTGCCCGGGCGGGCGTAGCGTGGCGGGGTGACCAGGTCCCGAGCCGACGGCGCCACGGACGCCAACGCCATACCGCGCGCGCGCACGCCCGCCGAGGGCGCCGTGGCTGGGGAGGCGGCCTCGCCGACGGCGCGGGGCGGACGGACCGAGCCGTTCGTCGTCGAGCTCGCGAACTTCTCCGGCCCGTTCGACCTGCTGCTCTCGCTGATCGCCAAGCACCGGCTCGACGTCACCGAGGTGGCGCTCTCGCAGGTCACCGACGAGTTCGTCGCGCACATCCGCCGCCTCGGCGACCGGTTCGACCTCGGCCAGGCCACCGAGTTCCTGGTGATCGCGGCGACGCTGCTCGACCTGAAGGCCGCCCGGCTGCTGCCCGGGGCGCTGTCCGAGGACGAGTCGGAGGACCTCGCCCTGCTGGAGGCCCGCGACCTGCTGTTCGCCCGGCTGCTGCAGTACAGGGCGTACAAGGAGGCGTCCGCGCTGTTCGCGGGGCTGATGGCGTTGGAGGCCCGCCACACCCCCCGCGCGGTGCCGCTGGAGGCCCGCTACGCCGACGCGCTGCCCGAGGTGCAGATCGGCATCGGCCCCACCGAGCTCGCGGCGCTGGCCGCCCGGCTGCGTGAACCCCCGTTGCCGCCGCTGGTCGCCACCGACCACGTCCACCTGCCCCGCATCAGCGTCCGCGAGCACATGATCGCCATCATCGGGCTGCTGCGCGAGCTCGGCGCGGCGGACTTCCGCACCCTGTGCGCCGGCTGCCGCCAGACCATCGAGGTCGTCGCCCGCTTCCTCGCCCTGCTCGAGCTGTTCCGCGAGGGACGGGTGTCCTTCGACCAGGAGGTCCCGCTCGGAGAACTCACGGTGCGCTGGATCGCCGTCGACGACGAGGCCGGCGCGGACCTGCTCGCCGTCGGCCGCGGCCTGTACGGGGATGATCCGGGCGGCGACACCGACGTCGCCCACGAGGAGGCGTCGTGACCAACCCCGTCCAGGCCGAACCCGTCGCCCCCGAGTCCGAAGGGGGCGCCGACGAGGCGACGACGTCGCGAGGCCGCCGCACGGCCGGGCGCGCGCGGTCCGCTGACCGGCCGCCGCTCGCCGCGCTGCTGGAAGCGGTGCTCATGGTGGCCGAGCGGCCCGTCGGAGTGACGGAGCTCGCCACCGGCCTCGGCGCGTCCGCGCGGGAGATCGAGCGGGTACTGCCGGAGCTCGCCGAGACCTACGTCCGCGACGGCCGCGGCTTCCGGCTGCGCCATGTCGGCGCCGGCTGGCGCTTCTACACCGCCGACGAGTGCGCCCCCTGGGTGGAGGACTTCGTGCTCGCCGGGCAGAGCGCGCGCCTCACCCAGGCCGCCCTGGAGACCCTCGCCGTCGTCGCCTACCAGCAGCCTGTGAGCCGGGGGCGGATCTCCGCCGTGCGCGGAGTGTCCGCCGACGGCGTCATCCGCACGCTGACGGCCCGTAGGCTGGTAGATGAGGTCGGCCACGATCCGGACAGCGGCGCGATCCTCTACGGCACCACCGACTACTTCCTGGAACGGATGGGCCTGCGCAGCCTCGACGAGCTGCCCCCCCTGGCCCCCCTGCTCCCCGGACTCGACGACCTGGATGACATCGTTGCCCCGTGAACCACGTGACGCCCGCATGAACGCCCGCGTCCACCGCCAGACCTCCCGCGACGCCCGTCCAGGCTCCCGCGACGCCCGCCCCAACCCACGCGATGGCCGGGCAGCCGCCCGCGACGCCCGTCCCGACACGCGAGAGGGCCGTCCGCCCGCTCGTGATGGCCGTCCGCCGGCGCGTGACGTTCGTCCGCCGGCGCGTGATGGCCGTCCGCCGGCGCGTGATGCTCGTCCGCCGGCGCGTGATGGCCGTCCGCCGGCGCGTGATGCTCGTCCGCCGGCGCGTGATGGCCGTCCGCCGGCTCGTGATGGCCGTCCGCCGGCGCGTGACGGCCGTCCGCCGGCGCGTGACGTTCGTCCGCCGGCTCGTGATGGCCGTCCGCCGGCGCGTGATGCTCGTCCGCCGGCTCGTGATGGCCGTCCGCCGGCGCGTGATGCTCGTCCGCCGGCTCGTGATGGCCGTCCGCCGGCGCGTGATGCTCGTCCGCCGGCGCGTGATGGCCGCCCGAGTGAGCGTGCGGCCCGTTCGGACGCGGGCGGAGCCGGGGCCGCCGCGGAGGAGGGTGTCCGGCTGCAGAAGGTGCTCGCCGCGGCCGGGATCGGCTCGCGGCGGCGCGGCGAGGAGCTGATCGCCGAGGGGCGGGTCAGAGTCGACGGGGTGGTCGTGCGCGAGCAGGGCCGGCGCGTCAACCCGGAGACGGCCGTCATCGAGGTCGACGGCGAGCGCGTCGTCACCCGTACCGGCCTCGTCCACCTGGCGCTGAACAAGCCGCGCGGGGTGCTGTCGACGATGTCTGACGACCGCGGCCGCCCGTCCATCGCCGACCTGCTCACCGAGTTCGGCGCCGGCCTGTTCCACGTCGGCCGGCTCGACGCCGAGAGCGAGGGCCTGCTGCTCGTCACCAACGACGGCGAGCTCGCCCATCGGCTCACCCACCCGTCCTACGCGGTGCCGAAGACGTACCTGGTCGAGGTCTCCGGGCCGCTGCGCCGGGAGGTGCCCCGCCAGCTGCGCACCGGCGTCGAGCTCGAGGACGGGCGGGCCCAAGCCGACTCGGTGCGCGTCGTCGACCAGGCGAACGGCCGGGTCATGCTGGAGATCGTCATCCACGAGGGCCGCAACCGCATCGTGCGCCGCATGCTCGCCGAGGTCGGCTACCCGGTCCACCGGCTCGTGCGTGTCAGCCTCGGCGCCGTCGCCCTCGGCACCCTGCGCTCCGGCCGCGCCCGCCACCTCACCCGCCACGAGATCGGCGCCCTCTACCGCGACGTCGGCCTCTAAGTCGCGTCTCGAGTTGTGATCTCTCGGGTCTTCTTCGTGTGGACGCGTCCGCCCGCCGCCCGTCTATGGCGTCCCGACTCCACCCGTTCATGATCAACCTCGGTGTGGGTGGCGACCTGGAACGCCGAGGAGGCGGGGGACTTCCCGTGGAGGGGGAGTGGCCGCAGGGGAAGGCGGCGTGATGCCAATTTCCTGGCGTGTCGTGTCCGGTTTGTCCCTAGGTTTGTGGCAGGGAACGCCGTGACGGTGTCGGAACGCTGTCACCGACCGCCGCCGCGGACCGCCGCCACGAACGGCCTCGAACCGCTGGCGCGACAGCCCGACGCAAAGATCGCAACCCGAGGTACGGCCTGGTCGCGGCCCGAGTTGTCATCGTCACGGTGCTGTCGGCTCGCCAGCTGTGCAGCGTTCTGTCAGTGTCACGGCGGCCCGCGTCGCGTAATCGTGGCGAAACGGCCAGCAGTCCGCGAATTCGCGACACGGTGCCGCTGTCCGCCGCAGGTACTTCCCACCGGCGGGAAGCGTGCCCGATATGCGGCGTACGGTGAAGCGGGCGAGCCAAGTGGTCGCGAAGATCGCAACCCCACCTGCTACCTGGCACCTCCACCACGATCGTCCTCGGCGCGGGCCTGGTTCGGGGTGCCTCGGGACGAGACGCTCCTGACCGAGGCTGCCGCCATAGGCTGTCGTCTCATGGTCGAGACGGGCTGGGACGCTGATGCGCTGCCGACGCTGCGCCGCGTCGGGGTGGTCGGCACGGGGCTGATCGGGACCAGTGTGGGGCTGGCGCTGTCCGCCCGGGGGGTCGAGGTCCTGCTCCGCGACGCCGATGACGCGCAGGTCACACTCGCCGAGAAGATGGGCGCCGGGCGGCGCTGGGAGGCGGGGGAGCGGGTCGAGCACGCGGTGGTCGCGACACCGCTGCCGACGATCCCCCGCGAGGTCCGGGCACTGACCCGGGCAGGGATCGCCGACACCGTCAGCGACGCCGGCAGCGTCAAGGTGCGACCGCTGGTCGAGGGCGTGCAGCTCGGCTGCGACCTGTCGGTGTGGTGCCCGGCGCATCCGATCGCCGGGCGCGAGCGGCACGGCGCCGTGTCGGCCCGCGCCGACCTGTTCGCCGAGCGGGTGTGGGCCGTCTGCCCCGTCGCGCACACGGGGGACGCCGCCGTGCGCGCCACCGTGGCGCTCGCGCTGGCCTGCGGGGCGACACCGGTGCGCACGACGCCGCGCCGCCACGACGAGGCGATGGCGACTGTCTCGCACGTCCCGCAGCTGGTCGCGAGCGCGCTGGCGGGCACGCTCGGCGACCTGTCGGGCTCGGACGTGCCGCTGGCCGGGCAGGGGTTCCGGGACACGACCCGGCTCGCGGACAGCGACGCGGAGCTGTGGGCGGGGATCATCGAGGGCAACCGGGCGCCGATCGCCCGGCGGATGCGCGAGCTCGGCACGGCGCTGTCCGCCCTCGCCGACGTCCTGGACGCCGGCGGCGCCGACGAGGTCACCGCCGCGGTCACCCGGGTGATGCGCGATGGGCACGCGGGCCGGGCGCGGCTGCCGCGTAAGGTCGGCACGGCGACGCGGTCGTGGGGCTGGGTCGGCGTCGTGCTCGACGACCGGCCGGGCCAGCTCGCCGCGATCGTCGGGCTGATCAGCGCCTGGGACGTGAACATCGAGGACGTCGGCGCGTTCGAGCACAGCCTCGACCATCCCGCCGGGATCGTGGAGCTCGCCGTCGATCCGACGGTCGCCGACGACGTCGTCGATCGGTTGAACGCCACAGGATGGACGGCATATCGACGATCCTGACGCGGCACCGAGTAGCCTGATCCGGGGTCGCACCCGTCGGTCTCCGCCGTGGTGCGCCCGACGGGTTGACGCCGCCGGTCCGAGCTCAGGCCTGGTACGCGTGCCGGGGATCCGCCGACGATGCTGGTCGGCGGGGCCGCGGTCACCGGTCCGCGACCGCCCGCGTGGTGCCCCCGACCGGGGCCGACGCGGCGCGGAGCCGGGCCCGCGCGGCGTGGTCCGACCACTCTCACGTGTCCGGGACGGAGGAATCGGGTGGAGCCCGACCACGGGTCTGCGCTGTCGGCAGAGGGGATCGCCGCCGGCGGGGCGAAGGGAACGTCCGCGTCGTCGCACGCGGGCGGCGCTGGGTCCGGAGGCGGCGCGGCCGCGTACCCCCAGGTCACGGACGATGAGCCGGCCGAGGGAGCGGGGCTGGTCGTCGCGGTCGACGGCCCGGGCGGCTCGGGTAAGAGCACCGTCGCCCGCGAGCTCGCGCGCCGTCTCGGTCTGCGCTACCTCGACACCGGGGCGATGTACCGGGCCGTCACCCAGCTCGCGCTGGAGCGTCGCATCGACATCGAGGACCCGCAGGCGGTCGCCGAGCTCGCGGAACGGGCGGTGCTGTCGGTCGGCACCGACCCGGACGAGCCGACGATCGCCGTCGACGGGACCCGCGTCGACGCCGAGATCCGCACCCGGGCCGTCACCAACGCGGTCAGCGCGATCGCCGCGGTACCGTCCGTGCGCACTCGGCTCGTCGCCCAGCAGCGCCAGGTGATCGACGCCTCCCGCGCGGGCGGCGGCATCGTCGTCGAGGGCCGTGACATCGGCTCGGTCGTCGCCCCGGACGCGCAGGTCAAGGTGTTCCTGACCGCGTCGACGGAGGTGCGCGCCCTGCGCCGGTCCCGCCAGCTCGGCGAGAAGGGCGTCGACGACGTGGCCCGTACGTTGGCCGAGCTCGACCGGCGCGACGCGCTCGACAGCACTCGCGCCGCCGACCCGCTGGCCATCCCCGACGGGGCGATCGTGTTGGACTCGACGGCGATGGGCGTCCCCGAGGTGGTCGAGGAGGTCCTGCGCCACTGCGGGCAGCCGACCAACGTGGCGACATGACCACCCCCGAACCCGCGGCTCCCGAGGCGGCGGTTCAAGAGGCGGCGGTTCCCGAACTCGCGGCTTCTGAGCCGACGGCTGCCGTGGCGGAGGCTCCCCGAGCTGCGGCTCCTGAGCCGGCGGCACCTGAGCCGGCGGCACCTCAGGCTGCGACTCCCGAAGCGGCGGTTCCCGGGGCCGCGCCCGGGCGGGGAGCGTCGCTGCACCGGGGGGCGGAGTCGCCGGTCTACAACGACCTGCCGCACCGGGTGCTCAAGCCGGGCGTGCGCGCGACGATCAACAAGATGATCATGCGGGTGAGCCTGGAGGGCGTCGAGAACGTGCCCTTCGACGAGCCGTTGATCTTCGCCGGCAACCACAGCAGCTGGCTCGACGGCCCGCTCGTCGTCATCGAGGCGCCGCGCACCGTGCGCTGCCTGGTGAAGTCCGAGATGTACACGAAGATCGTCGGCCGGCTGCTGCTGATCAGCGGCCAGATCCCGATCGACCGCGGCCGCCCCGACCGCGAGGCCCTGCACACGGCGCTCGACGAGCTGTCCCGCGGCGGGGCGATCGGCGTGTTCCCCGAGGGCACCCGCGGCAGCGGCGAGATGGCGGCCGTCCAGCACGGCATCGCCTACCTCGCCGTGCACAGCCGCTGCCGGGTGCTGCCCGTGGCGTGCCTGGGCACCGGCAACGCGCTGCCGAAGGGCGCCCGCTGGCCGCGGCGCTCGGCCCCGGTCCGGGTGGTGTTCGGCAAGCCGTTCGAGGTGGACGTGCCGGCCAACCCACGCTCGCGCCGGGCGCTGGCCGCCGTCGCCGAGGACATCCGGGTCCGCCTCCTCGACCATCTGGAGACGGCCCGCGCCGCCCCCGGCGAGACCGCCGCGTAGGCACACGCCCGCGTGTGGACCCCCACGCGCGGCACCCCGGCCCGCGCGGCGGGCTGGCGGGGGTTCACAGGAGGCCGGCGGCCGTCCGCATGGTCGGCCGCCGGCCCGGTACCACCCGCGATCACCGTTGATCGTGGGCTCGAGACCACACGACAGGTATGGCAGTCATGGCAGGCAGGAACGGACGGAACGCGACGATGGACCTCGCCGACTCGGACGGCGCCCCCGCAGGCGACGGCACCCTCGGCGGCTGGGCGCCCGGGGACGGTGACCTCGGGGACGGCGGGCTCGGGGGCGGCGGGCTCGGGGATTGGGAGCCCGGCGACGACGTCCTGGGAGACGGCGGCTCGGACGAGGTCGGCGTGTCCGTCGGGCAGCCGGTCGTCGCGGTCGTCGGGCGGCCCAACGTCGGCAAGTCGACGCTGGTCAACCGTGTCCTCGGCCGCCGTGCCGCCGTCGTCGAGGACGTTCCCGGCGTCACCCGCGACCGGATCGCCTACGACGCGGTGTGGAGCGGGCGGCGTTTCACCCTCGTCGACACCGGCGGTTGGGAGCCGGACGCCGCGGGCCTGGCCGCCATGGTCTCCGAGCAGGCCCAGGCAGCGCTCGACACCGCCGATGCCGTGCTGTTCATCGTCGACGTCCTCACCGGCGCCACCGATGCCGACGAGGCCGTCGCCCGGGTCCTGCACCGCAGCGGCCTGCCGGTGATCCTCGTCGCGAACAAGGTGGACGACGCCCGCTCCGAGGCGGACGCGGCGGCGCTGTGGAGCCTCGGCCTCGGCGAGCCGCACCCGGTCTCCGCCCTGCACGGCCGGGGCAGCGGCGACCTGCTCGACGCGGTGCTCGCGGTGCTGCCCGAGGCGCCCCGCGAGCGGTTCGGCGCCGACACCGGCGGCCCGCGCCGGGTGGCGCTGATCGGGCGGCCCAACGTCGGCAAGTCCAGCCTGCTCAACAAGATCGCCGGCAGCCGCCGCTCCCTCGTGCACGACGAGGCCGGCACCACCCGCGACCCGGTGGACGAACTGGTCACCGTCGGCGGCGAGGAGTGGATGTTCATCGACACGGCGGGCCTGCGCCGCCGGGTCCGCGAGGCGTCCGGCGCCGAGTACTACTCGTCGCTGCGCACCGCCACCGCGCTGGAGGCCGCCGAGGTCGCCATCGTCCTGCTCGACGCCGGCGAGCCGCTCACCGAGCAGGACCAGCGGGTGATCTCGATGGTCGTCGAGGCGGGCCGGGCGCTCGTCCTCGCGTTCAACAAGTGGGACCTCGTCGACGAGGACCGCCGTCTCACCCTCGAACGTGAGATCGTCCGCGATCTCGGCCGCGTCGCCTGGGCGCCGAGGGTGAACGTCTCCGCCCGCACCGGCCGGGCCACGGACCGCCTCGCCCCCGCGCTGCGCACCTCGCTGGAGTCGTGGGGCACGCGCATCCCGACCGGCCGGCTCAACACCTGGCTCGGCGAGGTCGTCTCCGCCACCCCGCCGCCCGCCCGCGGTGGCAAGGTGCCGAAGGTCCTGTTCGCCACCCAGGCCGGCGTACGCCCGCCCCGGTTCGTGGTGTTCACCACCGGCTTCCTGGAGCCCGGCTACCGCCGTTTCCTCGAACGCCGTCTGCGCGAGGACTTCGGCTTCACCGGCTCCCCGATCTCCATCTCCGTCCGCGTCCGCGAACGCGGCGAGCGCCCCCGCCCCTGACGGTCTCCCTCTGCTGGGCGCGAGCTGCCGGATTCCAGCAGTGGCCTGGTAATGGTCCACCACGTCGCCGGCCGCATGACTGCGGCTACCGTTTTTCTGGACCGCATGAGTTGCGGCCGGCTGACGTGACGGAATTGGGGTCGAGCGGCCACGGGGCCCGTTGCCGCCCGGCCCGAGGCAGGTCGGGCAGCAACGGGGTCATGACCAGGGCTTGCCGCGCCGCGGGGCTGTCCTGGTTGGTGCGAGGCGGCTCAACGCACGCTCAACTCCTGGTGCGGCTCACCGGTGGTACGGATTGCCGAAATGCAGGTCGCTGTGGTGCGGGTCATTGCGGTAGACGTCGTCGTGGTAGGGCGGACGGGGCTTGTTCGGCCCGCGCTTCCACCACGGCGCCGGCGGGGGCGGCGGCTGGTAGCGGCTTTGGTTGTGGTGCCAGTTATGCACCGGAACCGGCCGAGGCGGCGGTGCGGAATGCCCCGCCAGTGCCGCCGTGGGCGCCGCTATCACGCCGGCGGCGGCCAAGCTCGCCGAACACAGCCCTACTCGCCATCGTCGCCTGGACATATCTGCTCCTCCTGAGTCGCAGTACGGTCGCGCGAAGGTGACGGTACGCTCACGGGCCGTGGCGCCGAGGAATGCCGTTCCTGTGAAAATCACGTGTCGCGGCCCGTCCCGAAGCTGTTCCGGTCTCGTTCACGTGTCGCGGCATGTTCGCCGCGACGCGCCCAGTGTCCGCTCGGCTACTGCGGCGACCACCTCGCCGCTCAGCCATGACCACCGCCACGGGCTGACACTCCAGATCCAGGAGGCGCTGGCAACGGCTGCGGCGAGGTCTTGCTGGATCCTGACGGATCGCGCTCCAGGTGTTGAGAGAGAATCTTCCTGCGCACCTCGGCGCGCTGGTGCGGGGTGAGCGTGGACGAGGTGATGACGAGCGTTACTTCCGCGCCGTCGGGCAGGCGCAAGGTCCGGGCGTAGCCGTCGCGGCCGGGCGGTAGGTCGGCTTCATGCCACACCCTCTCCGCCGGGCCGCGGAGAACCTTGCCGCGGAGGACGAGACCCTCGACCCGGAACGGTTCGGGCGCTGTGAGGGCTACGCCGAAGCCCTCGACTGGGTCCTCAGCCTCATGCACGACGGGCTGCTGGTCAGCGTCCCCGGGACTCCAGCCAGCTGTCCATCATCTGCTGTAGCACGGCCGCCAGCTTGCCTCGTTCCTCCGGGCTCATCTGCGGTGCGGTCGCCTGGACTCGGCCGGAGATCAGAAACCACTCTTCCAGGGTGACGGTGCCTGGCGGGGCGTCGAGCTGGATGACGACCTGCGTCGGGCCACCCTCCGAGGGGATCGGGTCGACTCCGTTCCTGGCGAGCTTCTCCGCGGACCCGCGGACCCACTGGACCGCATCATCGAGATCGACCAGCTCCGGCGACGTCGGAAGCTCGTCCAGGCCGTCGTCGAGCTTCGCCCACACACCCGGTTCGATCTGCTTGGCCGGATCCCAGCCGCGGTCCGCGCACCGAATCTCCACCGCACGTCGGAGACGGGCGACCAGTTCCTCCAGGCCGACCGGTCGTTCGCCGCGCAACGCCACCGCCTCCGCGGACCCCTCGACCCATCGCATCCGCTCATCGGTCTTCGGCAGGGTGGACAGCAGCACGGGCTTTTCGTCCCGCAGGTCGTAGTACGACGCGGCGCTGAACCGCCGGCCGATCGCCCAGCCCTTCGCCGTCTGGCGGGTCTTCACAGCAGCGAACAGCCGGCCCGACTGCTGCGGGGTCAAGGTCGCGCGTCCCGCGCCGTCGCGGGCGGGAGCCTGCTCGTCCTCTGCTTCCACATCCATGGGTGCAGCTTGACAGATCATTGCGGCGTGTCACGGGACGAAACCCGCTGCGCAGATCGGGACAGCGTGAACGTGAGCCACCCGGCGCGCCGGCTGATCGTCCAGCGGGTCAGGAGGGCTGGAAGATCGCATACGCCGAGTAGCTGCCGGCCGCGATGTCCTGCACGTCTCTCGGTCCGGGGACCTGCCGGGGCCGGAACAGGTTCGCCGGCCGGTGGGCGGGTGGCTGGTCGATCCCGAGCTGCCCGTGGGCGTTGCTGCCCCAGGCCCAGATCACGCGGTTGCCGTAGGCCCCCGGTTCCGGGCCGTCCTGGCGCAGCGCGTAGCCGGCCTCGCCGCCCGCGGCTATCGCGGTGACGGCGGTCAGGCCGGGCACGGGCCTGGCGACCGGGCTGTCCGCCGGGGAACCGTTGCCGAGCTGGCCCAGGTCGCCCCGGCCCCAGGCGGCCACGGTGCCGTCGCCGAGCAGTGCGTAGGCGAAGTCGCCGCCGCCGGTGACCGTGCGGACCGTGGACAGCGGGGTCCGGGACGGTCCGACCACGGGAACGGGGGTCGTCCGGTTCGTGTGGCCGCCGTCGCCGAGCTGGCCGTGCCAGTCTGCTCCCCAGGCTCGCACCGTGCCGTCGGTGCGTAGCGCGTAGCCGGCCCACCGGCCGCCGCTGATCGCGGTGACGCCGGTCAGCCCGGCCACCTGGACCGGGGTCGCGGTGCTCGTGGTGGTGCCGTCGCCGAGCTGGCCGTAGGCGTTGTCGCCCCAGGCCCACACCGTGCCGTCGGAGCGACGCGCGTACCCGGCCGCACCGCCGCCGGCGATCGCGGTGACGCCGGTCAGCCCGCGGACCTGCACCGGGACGGGGCTGTCGGTCCGGGCGCCGTTGCCGAGCTGGCCCGAGCCACCCCGTCCCCAGGCCCAGACGGTGCCGTCCGAGCGCAGGGCGTAGGCGGTGGCGCCGCCGCCGGCGACCTGCCCTACCTCGTCCAGCCCCGGTACCAGCACTGGTAGCGGGCGGTCGGTGGTGGTGCCGTCGCCGAGCTGGCCGGAGTCGTTGCGGCCCCAGGCCCAGACGCGGCCGGGGTTGTAGAGCGTGAGGGCGTAGGCGGAGAGTCCGCCCGCGGAGATCTGGCTCGCGTACCAGATCACGGACACCGGGCCGAAGACGTGCCCGGTTTTCGGGGCCCGGCCGTTGCCCAGCTGCCCGTAGGCGTTGCTCCCCGCGGCGATGACCTGCCTGGGTGGGTACGCCTTCGCCGGGCCTGCCGGCAGTCCGACCGACGTCGCCACCGCGAGCAGGACCACCACCGCCCTGGCCGCCCAGTCCTTCCTGCGTCGCGAGTCTTCGCCTTCTCTGGTCCCGCGCCGTAGGCATCCGTACCGCATGCCGGCCTCCCGTGCGTTGACCCCGTCACCTACCTTGTGCGGACGGTAGCGGCGCATCGGGACTCAGCGTCGCCAGACGTGAACTATCCGTGCCAGAATGTCACGGGAAGACCACGGCCGGCGGCCCACCGGACGCCCCCTCGCCGAGCGTTGGTCAGCCTCCGCCGAGTTGTGCGGCGAGGGCCGCCGCCGACGTCTTTGGCCTGGTCGACTCCGGCTTGCGGTCGGAGCCGTCAGCTTTCGGTCGCGGTGGCGACTTCGGGCCGGCGAACAGCTCCGGGTAGTCGGTCTTGATCGACGCCACCTGATCGGCGAGGCCGGTGATCGTCCCGTCGTCGGTGACCTCGACCTCGGCGAGGTTCACGAGCCGCAACAGGCGGGCGAGCTTCTTCGGGTCGGCTTCGCCGTCCTTGTCGAAGACCTCGGCTTTGGCTCCGATGAACGCCGCGGAGGCTTCGGACCGGACGACAAGCGGCTTGTACCGCGCGTCGGCCGTCTGCGTCGCCAGCTCCCGCGCCTCCCGGACCGCGGTTTCCGCGGCGGTCTCCCCGTCCTTCGCCGCCTTCGCCGCGTCCGCTCTGAGCTGGCGGCCTTCCAACCGGTGTGGCGGTCGGCGCGGCTAGGCCCTCGACGTGCCGGGCGTAGGTGAGGAGGCCAGGTAGACCGTCGAGGGTGACGGTGTCGAGAAGGTCATTGTTGGCGTCGGGGCCCCAGCCCTGCGGGGTTTTGCTCTCGTCGTACTCGCCGGAGTAGTCCATACCCGCTCTCCATCGACAGTGCTTCATGGTGTCCTTGACGACAGTCTTGCACTATTAGCGATACGAAGCGATATGGCGCCGAGCGAGCTGGCCGACATCCACCCAACTGGCGCGGCCGCACGTTCGGGTACCGCTGTTGTATCGCTTACTGATCCAAGATGGAATTTGGTCGCAGCTAGGCGATAGATTCCGATACTACCGCGAACGAAGATCGCTCAGCGCTCCCCTGTGGCTCCCCTGAACAAGAAAGAAAAATCCCTCCGACCATGATCGGCCGGAGGGGCGATTTCCTTTTAACTGCAGTTGTCGGGACGACAGGATTTGAACCTGCGACCCCCAGACCCCCAGTCTGGTGCGCTACCAAGCTGCGCCACGTCCCGTACGCGAGCAACATTACCGTATCCGGGACCCGGCGTGTGACCGGGGGTCGCGCCGGGTTCGACGCGACCCCCGACCCTCGTGCGCGGCCCCGCGTGGGACCAGGCCGAGGCCGTCACCCACGAGGGTGTCCAGGCTGCCCGCGCTCCTGTAGGGGACGTGCGGGCCGCGTGGAGAGGGAGGGTCAGACGGCACCCTGGGCGCGCCGCCTGGCCACCCCGGCGCCGATCAGGAGCGCACCGACGGTGGCACCAGCGATCGGGAGCAGGGGCGAGGACGAGTCGTGGCCGCCAGCCATGCCGCCGCCACCGGCGGCCACACCGCCGGCGCCGACGCCACCGACACCCACACCGACACCGGCGACGACGCCGCCGACGCAGTTGTGGTCCTTGTCCCTGTCCTTGTCCTTGTCGTCCCAGTCGAACCAGTCGTCGTCCCTGTCGTTCCTGCCAAGGTCGTCGGCACGGCCCTGCTTGTCGCCGTCGATCTTGTCGTCGTGCCCGAGGCCCTTGTCGTCGTGCCCGAGGCCCTTGTCGCCGTCGATGCCGTCCTTGCCGTCCCTGTCGTCCTTGTGGTCCTTGCCGTCCTTGTCGCCGAAAAGGTCCCAACCGTCTTTCTTGTCGCCGCAGCCACGGTTGTCCTTGTCGTCGAAGGCGTAGGCGGCAGCCAGGCCCGGCCCCAAGGTGAGGGCGACGCTCGCCGCGCTCGACAGCGCGAGGACGGCGGCGCCGCGACCCATACCCTTCTTCATCTGGTCCCCTTTCTCACGTACGGTGATCAGCACATCACTGCGAGTGACACAGTAGCGACTCGATGTGGAGATGCGCGTCAAGCGCAGCGGGCGTGGTGCGGTCGGATTCGGGGGTCCGACCGGCGTCGACGGTGCGTCCGCGTCACCGGTCGTCCCGGTTCGGGCGGTGATGGCGGGCGCCGGTGGCGCTCCGGTCCCACCTGGTCCACATCCTCACCGATTGTGTTCACTCGAATCGATAGAGTAACGGTCGGTGAGGTCGTCAACGCGGGCGAGCCCGTGGATCCGACGGCACGCGCGCACAGGCGGGAGGCACCGTGGGACACGGCAGCAACGGCGGCCACTGGCCGCCCGGCGGCCCCCGGCCTCCCGGCGCCCGGCGGCCACTGATGTGGCGCGGCCTGCTCCTGGTCGGTGCGGTCCTCGTCCTGGGCAGCGGATTCCGGCTCGCGGAACCGGCGCTTGACGCCGTCCGCGGCGATTCCCGGTCAGACGCCACGGCAGACCTCCCGCCGATCCCGCCGATCCCGCCGCCCCCGTCGACCGCGCCCGCCGGCACGGGGACCGCGCTCCCGCAGCGCCCGGCGGTCGTCATCAGTGAACCGACCCGGCTGCGCGTCCCCAGGCTGTCGATCGACGCGCCGATCACCCACATCGGGCTGAACGCGGACGGCAGCATCGGCGTCCCCACGGCGTGGGGGGACGTCGGCTGGTTCGACCGCGGCCCCGCGCCTGGAGGGATCGGGCCGGCGGTCCTCGTCGGGCACTACGACTCCACCACCGGCCCGGCGGTGTTCTACCGGCTGCCGCAGGTGGTGGCGGGCGACCGGGTCGAGGTCGCGGGCCCCACCGGCGCCACCCAGGCGTTCATCGTCGACCGCTCCGAGGAGGTGACGAAGGCGACCTTCCCCGCCGACCGCGTCTACGGCCCGGTGGCGAGACCCGAGCTGCGCCTGATCACCTGCGGCGGCGCGTTCGACCACAAGACGCATCACTACCTGAGCAACCTGATCGTCTACGCGCACGCCGACACGTCGGCCCCACCCGTCCCCGGCGCGAACGTCCCCGGCGCCGCCCCGGGACAGGCGGCCCCCGCCCAGCCGCTACCGCGTCCGCCCGGCGCGGCGTCGCCACGCGTGACGCCACGCCCGCCGGCGACGTCCGCTCCCGGCGTGGCACCGCTTCCGCCGGCGACGTCCGCTCCCGGCGTGGCACCGCTTCCGCCGGCGACGTCCGCTCCCGGCGTGGCACCGCTTCCGCCGGCGACGTCCGCTCCCGGCGTGGCACACCTTCCCCCGGCGACCTCCGCCGCCGCCGCGGCGCCGCTGGCGACGGTGGCGCCCAGGCGGGCGTGAGGCCGCGCGGGACGGCCGCATACCCGTCGGCGGAGTACTGACCGACGCCGTGCGCGCGTTTCGTCGAGCCGGGGCGCGGGGGTGGCGGAGCGCAATGGCACCCGAATGTCACGGGCCGGGGGTGGCTCATCTGATCGCCTGCGGATCGTCACCGCGCCGCCCGCCGCCGGCACGCAGGGTCGGCATCCGTGCGCCCAGGTGGTGGTGCCGCCCGGTGGCGTGCCCGCCCGGCGGTGAATCCTGTCGCGGACGATCCTCGGACCGGCACTTTCTGCTGCCGGTCGACGAGGCCGCGGTTGCGTGTTCAAACGTTGGGTTCAGGGTGGTTGCCGGCCATCCCGGCATGTCCACTATGGTCATCTCCAACACGTCTGATCCGGGTTCGGAACGTCACCCAGAACAGGGCGTGCTGGTTGAACCTGCATGGCGAACAGCGATTCCCGTCGAACCGATGCGCCTTGTCCTGCCCCCGGTTCGGCGGCCCCTCCGAGCATTGTCGGGGCAGGCGTGGGGGACCTCTGGTGGTCCCGGGGGGTTCCATCGGCAGTCGTGCCGGTGGCGTGCCCGGGGACGATCAGCGGGGTCCAGGCGGCTGGCCTCGGGCTCCCCGGCCCGGATCCGGCAGCTCACCTCGTCGGCGCACGGGAAGGACGCGTCTTGCCCCGTCGTGGTATGGCCTGGCTGCCGGAGGACTGGGAACAGTTCGTCCGGGGTCGCCAGCGCCCGCCGGCGCCCCGCGCATCCTCCGGCGCCGGCACGGGCACCGCCCGCCGCCGTACCACGGCCCCGCCCCGGCGCGCGGTGACGATCGCCGCGTTCACCACCGGGACCATCGCCGCCTCGACCGCCGCGTTCGCCGCGACCGTGCCCAGCGGCACCGACGGCGCCGCCTCTCTCGACGCGAACGCGCTGACGTCCCAGACGCACGAGGCCGCCCTCATCCCGGGTCAGAGCGGGGGCTCGTCCGGCGATCTCAACGCCGCCCGCACCCTCGCCCCGCTGGCCAGCGCCATCGCCGACCACGACTCGGTGTTCACCAACGTCTCCATCAGCGCCGACAAGACGAACGTCGCCCCCAACACCCCGGTCGTGCTGACCGTGCGGGCCACCGAGGCGGACTCCGGCGCGCCGCTGGCGAACCAGGACGTGCGCATCGTCGTCGTCAACGGGCCGCAGTGGCAGACGTCCACCCGGCTGCACACCGACGCGAACGGCAACGCGCAGATCACCGCCCGGCTGCTGTCGACGACGACCATCACCGCGGTCTTCGACGGGTCGAGCGCGCTGCGCCCCTCCCTCGCCGGCGCCGCCACGGTGACGATCTCCAGCCCGACCCGCGGCGGGAGCGGCGCCGGCGGCCTCGGGGGAGTCGGTGGCAGCGGGTCGGCGATCGACCAGGCGATCCCCACCGTCATCCCGGGCAGCTCCATCGGCGACAAGGCCGTGTACCTGGCCTCGCTGAACAAGGGCAAGCCGTACGTGTGGGGCGCGGAGGGTCCCTACTCGTTCGACTGCTCCGGGCTCGTCCAGTACGTGTTCAAACAGCTCGGCCGGTCACTGCCGCGCACCGCGCAGGGGCAGTACAACGTGTCCACCAAGGTGCCACAGTCGGGCAAGCAGCCCGGCGACCTGATCTTCTATGGCACTCCGGGCAACATCTACCACGTCGGTATCTACGCCGGGAACGGCTACATGTGGGCCGCGCCGCAGACCGGCGGCGTCGTCTCGCTGCGCCCCATCTACAGTTCGACCTACAAGGTCGGCCGCATCCACTGAGCCCGCGGCCCGGTCCCCGTCCTCACGATCCCCTGAGCACTGCCGGCCGGCACCGGCCGACCTGACGCGACCACCATCGGCTAGCGTCAGCCATGCCCGGCCTGCCGGCCGGTCGACGCCCGTGGAGGAGGACGTCGCATGGAGGACGGCGGATGACCGCGCCCACCACCTCGCAGCCCGCGGCGTCCGGTCCGGCGGCGCCGTTGCCGGACCGGATCTGGACGATCCCCAACGCACTGTCCGCGCTGCGTCTCGTCGGTGTGCCGGTGTTCCTGTGGCTCGTGCTCGGGCCGGAGGCGGACGGCGCCGCGCTCGGCGT
Source organism: Frankia sp. RB5 (assembly GCF_059816245.1). NCBI lineage: Bacteria > Bacillati > Actinomycetota > Actinomycetes > Frankiales > Frankiaceae > Frankia > Frankia sp. RB5. Next base: position 51,788 of record NZ_JCBATA010000016.1, on the reverse strand, counting down.
CCTCGCCTTCGCCGGGATCAGCGACTACCTCGACGGCAAGCTCGCCCGCGCGCTGAACCAGGCCAGCCGGCTCGGCGCGCTGCTCGACCCGCTCGCCGACCGCCTCTATATCCTGTCGACGATCGTCGCGCTGACCGTGCGCGACATCGTGCCGCTGTGGTTCGCGGTGGCGCTGCTCGCCCGGGACGCAGCCCTGCTCGTGCTGCCGCCGCTGCTGCGCCGCATCGGCGTCGGAGTCGCGCTGCCCGTGCACTACCTGGGCAAGGCGGCGACGTTCAACCTGCTCTACGCCTTCCCGCTGCTGCTGCTGTCCGCCGGGGACTCCTGGCTCGCGACGGCGGCGCGCCCCGCCGGATGGGCGTTCGCGATCTGGGGTATCGCCCTGTACTGGTGGTCCGGCGTCCTCTACTTCGTCCAGGCGGGCCAGCTCGCCCGGACCTACCGGGAGGTCGTCCACGGCGGCGCGGCGGTCCGGGACGGTACGGCGGCTCGGGACGGTACGGCTGCTCGGAATGGCGGGCCTGTTCGCGATGGCGGGCCTGTTCGGGACGGCGAGAGCGGAGGTGGCGGGTGAGGGCCGTCGTCATGGCGGGGGGTGAGGGCACCCGGCTGCGGCCGCTGACCGCCAACCTGCCCAAGCCGCTGCTGCCCGTCGTCAACCGGCCGATCATGGAGCACGTGCTGCGGCTGCTGCAGCGGCACGGCTTCGACGAGACGGTCGTGACGGTCCAGTTCCTCGCCTCGATGATCCGCACCTACTTCGGTGCTGGCGACGAGCTCGGCATGCATCTGTCCTACGCCACCGAGACGACGCCGCTGGGCACCGCCGGCAGTGTGAAGAACGCCGAGGACGCCCTGCGCGACGAGGCGTTCCTCGTCATCAGCGGCGACGCGCTCACCGACATCGACCTCACCGACCTCGTGGCCTACCACCGCCGCCGCGGCGCGCTGGTCACCGTCGCACTCAAGTCCGTGCCCGACCCGCTCGAGTTCGGCATCGTCATCACCGGCGAGGACGGCCGCATCCAGCGCTTCCTGGAGAAGCCGACCTGGGGGCAGGTGTTCTCGGACACCGTCAACACCGGCATCTACGTGATGGAACCCGAGGTGCTCGCGCATGTGCCGCGCGGCGAGCCGGTGGACTGGTCGGGCGACGTCCTCCCGAAGCTCGTCGAGGCCGGCGCGCCCGTCTACGGCTATGTCGCGGCCGGCTACTGGGAGGACGTCGGCACGATCGCGAGCTTCCAGCGGGCCCAGGCCGACGTGCTCAACCGGCAGGTCGACGTCGAGATCGGCGGCTTCGAGGTGTCGCCCGGGGTGTGGGTCGGCGAGGACGCGGAGGTCCACCCGGAGGCGGTGCTCAAGGGGCCGCTGGTCGTCGGCGACTACAGCAAGGTCGAGGCCGGCGCCGAGCTGCGCGAGTTCACCGTGCTCGGCAGCAACGTGCTGGTCAAGTCCGGCGCGTTCCTGCACCGGGCGATCGTCCAGGACAACGCGCTCATCGGCCCGCAGGCGAACCTGCGCGGCTGCGTGATCGGGCGCGGTACCGACGTGCTGCGGGCGGCCCGCATCGAGGAGGGTGCGGTCATCGGCGACGAGTGCGTCGTGCGCGAGGAGGCCTTCGTCTCTCACGACGTGAAGGTCTACCCGTTCAAGACGATCGAGGCCGGCGCGGTCGTCAACACCTCGGTGATCTGGGAGTCGCGCGGGCAGCGCACCCTGTTCGGCCCGCGGGGCGTGTCCGGGATGATCAACGCGGAGATCACTCCCGAGCTCGTCGTCCGCCTCGCCGCCGCCTACGCCACCACCCTGAAGAAGGGCGCCACCGTCACCACCGCGCGCGACGGCTCCCGCGCCGCCCGCGCGCTCAAGCGGGCCGTGATCAGCGCCCTGACGACCGGCGCGATCAACATCCGCGACCTCGAGGTCTCCCCGACGCCGGTCACCCGCTTCGACGTGCGCTCCTCCAGCGCCGCCGGCGGCATCATGGTCCGCACCACCCCCGGCGACCCCGAGCGCATCGACATCCTCTTCCTCGACGCCGACGGTGACGACCTCTCGCCCGCCGCGCAGCGCAAGCTCGACCGGGTCTTCTCCCGCCAGGAGTTCCGCCGCGCGTTCCCCGGCGAGATCGGTGACCTGCGCTTCCCCGCCCGCACCGTCGACCTCTACATTCAGGACCTGCTCGACCGGGTCGACACCACCGGCGTCGCCGAGGCCGAGCTCAAGATCGTCGTGGACCCGTCGGGCGGCTCGGCGTCACTGGTGCTGCCGACGCTGCTCGGCCGGCTCGGCGTCGACGTCCTCACCGTCAACGGCCGGGTCGACGAGATCATCCCCGCCCACAGCGCGTCGGACGACCTGAGGGCCACCGACCGGCTCGGCGCGCTGGTCGCGAGCTCCGGCGCGGCCTTCGGGGTCCGCTTCGACCATGTCGGCGAACGCATCGCCATCGTGGACGAGCGCGGTGACCTCATCGACGAGGACCGCGCGCTGCTGGTCTTCCTCGACCTGGTGTCCGCCGAGAGCCGCGGCGCCCGGGTCGCCCTGCCCGTCACCACCACCCGCGTCGCCGACCAGGTCACCGAGTTCCACGGCCTGCGCGTGCACCGGACGTCGCTGTCGGCGGCGGCGCTGTCGCACGAGGCCCGCCAGGACGGCGTGGTGTTCGCCGCCGACGGGCGGGGCGGTTTCGTCGTCCCCGAGTTCGGGCCCGCGATCGACGGCCTGGCCGCGTTCGTGAAGCTGCTCGCCCTGGTCGCCCGCACCCGCCTCACGCTGTCCGCCATCGATGCCCGGATCCCGTCCATCGCGATCCTGCGGCGCTCGGTGCCCACCCCGTGGGCGGCCAAGGGCACCGTGATGCGCCGCGTCGTCGAGTCCGTGGACACCGACGCCGGCTACGCCCTCGACACCACAGACGGCGTGCGCGTCGTCGGCCCGGACGGCTCCTGGGTCCTCGTGCTGCCCGACCCCAGCGAGGCCGTCACCCACCTGTGGGCCGAGGGCGCCGATCTGACCGAGGCCCACGCGCTGCTGCGCCGCTGGGCCGACGTCGTCGACTCCCCGTAGCGCCGACCTCCGCGCGGCACGCGCGGCGGGACCGAGGTCGGCGGTCTGGCGGGTTTGGTCGGTGAGAATGCCGCATGTGCGGGATGAGACCGGATGGCGACGGCGAGGGGGGAATTGCCTCGGCGGCCGTCGGCTGCGGGGCCTGGCGCTCGCGATGACGCTCGTCCTGCTCGGCGCCGTGATCGGCCTCGGCGTGCGGCGCGCCGCCGTCACGGACGCCAGCCGGGAGCGGCTCGCGCAGACCCTGCGGGCCCAGATCCGCGAGCGCACCACCGAACTCGCCGCGACCCGGTCGCGGGTCGGTGAGCTGCGAGGGCAGGTCGCGGCGAGCCGCGGCGAGCGCCGGCGCGCGGCCGCGGAGCGGGCCCGCGCCGACGCGGACGTCGCCGCGCTCGGACCGGCGGGTGGCTGGCTGGCGGTGCGCGGGCCCGGCGTGCGGATCACGCTGGTCAACCGGCTCGGCGGCGGATCCGGCCCGGCGGATCCCCGCGCGGGCGCGCCGCGCGGCGTGGCGGCCGGCGGACTCGTCCAGGATCATGACCTCGCCGACCTGGTGAACGTGCTGTGGATCGCCGGGGCCGAGGCGATCACCGTCAACGGCGTGCGGCTCACCGCGCTCAGCGCCATCCGCTCGGCGGGTGACGTCGTGCTCGTCGACTTCGTGCCCGTGCTCTCCCCGTACACCGTCGAGGCCGTTGGCGACGCGACGACGCTCGCGGGCCGGACCGAGCAGTCCGCGGTCGTCGACCGGCTGCGCCACCGGCCCGGCTCGCCCGTCACCTCCCTGACCGTGGCCACCGCCGCGGACCTGACCCTTCCCGCGGCGCCCGCCCCGGTGCTGCGCAACGTCCGACGGAGCGGATCATGATCGCACTGCTCGCGCTCGCCCTCGGTGTCGTGGCCGGACTCGTGCTGGGGCCCACCGCGCCGGGCTGGCTCGACCCCTACCTGCCGGTCGCGGTCGTCGCCGCGGTGGACGCCGCCCTCGGCGCGGCCCGCTCGGCGCTCGAGCGGGAGTTCGACGACCGGGAGTTCATCGTCACCTTCCTGTCCGACGTGCTTCTCGCCGTGCTGCTCGTGCTGCTCGGCGACCTCATCGGCTTCGGCGGGGCGCTGTCGACGGCGGTCGTGGTGGTCTTCGGCATCCGGATCTTCACGACCGCCTCGGCCCTGCGCCGCGTCCTGATCGGCCGCTGACATGCCACCGGACACCCCCGAGCCCGCAAGCCCCGCCGAGCCCGCGGCACAGCCCGGCGATGACCCCAAGCCGGCCGATGACCCCAAGCCGGCCGAGGTCCCCAAGCCGGCCGAGGTCCCCAAGCCGGCCGAGGTCCCCAAGCCGGCCGAGGTCCCCAAGCCGGCCGAGGAGTCCAAGCCGGCCGAGGAGTCCAAGCCGGCCGAGGACCCTGAGCCGGCCGAGGACCCTGAGCCCGGCGAGGAGTCCAGGCTGGCCGAGGATCCCGGAACCGGAGAGGACCCCGGAACCGACGAACCGCCGCCCGCTCAGCCGACGGACACGGACCCGTCGGCTGAGCCGCCCGCGGACCGCGGCCGGGGCGGCGGGGCGTCGGCGCGGGCCCGGGTGGCGCGCGGGGCGACGCTGGTGCTGCTGGCGGTCCTCGGCTTCGCCACGGTGGTCGCGGTGCGCTCCGCGGACCCGTCCCACTCGCTGGCCACGGCGAGCCCGGACCAGCTCGCCGCCCGGCTGCGGGCGATCGGCGCGGACGACCGGTCGCTCGCCGCGCGGGAGGGCCGGCTGCGCGGCGAGCGGGACGCCCTGGCCAGCTCGCCGCCGGCGGCCGCACAGGCGAGCCCGGGCGGCGACGCGGTGGCCCGGGCCGACGAGTTCGCCGTGCTGGCCGGGACGGTGCCGGTGGACGGGCCGGGCCTGGAGCTCACCGTCCGCGACCCGCAGCGGTCCGTCGACGCGTCCGTCCTGGTCGACGCCCTGCAGGAACTGCGCGACGCGGGGGCGGAGGCGATCGAGATCGCGGGGGTGCGCGCCGTCGTGTCGACCTACGTCGCCGACGACCCGGGGCATGGACTCATCGTGGACGGAATGTCGGTTTCTCCGCCCTATGTCCTTAGGGTCATCGGTGCTGCGCACACCCTTGACCAGGCCCTGCGCATTCCGGGCGGGGTGCTCGATACGGTAGCGGCGCGGGACGGCGCGCAGGCGAGCGTGCGGACCTCGGACCATCTTCGGATCGATGCGCTGCGGGCCGCACCCCGGCCCCGCTACGCTCGCCCGGCCGGATAGCTCCACCACCGCGCGGGTTGCCCGTAGCGGCGGTGTTCCTGGTACTTGCGGGGTCGCCGCCACGGCGGTGACGCCGGTGTCGCGGTGATGTCAGATGTCCGACGGCCCGCGCGGGCCCTCGGTGGGACGCGGATCAAGGGGAGGCGATCTCCGGTGTACCCGGAAGACCTGAAGTACACCCGTGAGCACGAGTGGGTCCGGCTCGACGGGTCCACGGCGATGATCGGGATCACCGCCTACGCTCAGGAAGCCCTCGGTGACATCGTGTTCGTCTCGCTGCCCGAGGTGGGGGCGGCGCTGGCGTCGGGGGAGTCGTTCGGTGAGATCGAGTCCACCAAGAGTGTCTCTGAGGTCTACACGCCAGGGGCCGGCAGGGTCACCGCACGTAACGATCAGCTCGAGAGCGAGCCCGAGCTGGTCAACTCCGACCCCTACGGTGACGGCTGGCTGGTCATCGTCGAGCTTGCGGATGCAAGCGGTCTCGAGGAACTCCTGACCGCCGGCGAGTACGTGGAGTACACGAAGCAGGGCTGAGAGTGGTGTACGTGCCGCCGGGTGGCCGGTGGGGCACGCCACGCCGAACAACACGGGTCGCACCCTTTTCACGACCGTGCCCCTGATGCACTAGCCTCGGAGTGCACCGGGGTGCGGTCGTGGACGGGCCGGTCGTCGGCATGTGATCATCCCGGTGGTGGGGGTGGGCTGCGAACGTCTGGCTACCACCATCGCAATGTTGGTAGAGACGTTCCCGCCGCCTGTCCGGCGGCGGCCGAGGCGGCTGGCGAGCCCGCGTGTGCGGGGTCCCGGCAGGAAGCGGACGCGACTGTGTTCTGCACGAGGTGCGGACAGCAGAACCCGTCCGACGCGCTGTATTGCGCGCGGTGCGGGTCCCCTCTCGTGCGCCCGGGTGAGCCCGTGGCGCCAGAGCGGCCCGCCGAACAGACATCGACGCTGAACCTCGCGGCCGCGCTGTCCGGGATCGAGGGCGACCACGTCGACGAGTCGACCGAGCGCGACGCCGTGGCCGCCGTCGACGCGCTGCCGCCGGGGTCGGCGTTGCTGGTCGTCAAGCGGGGCCCGAACGCCGGCAGCCGGTTCCTGCTCGACGCTGACCTGACCACCGTCGGCCGCCATCCGGAGAGCGACATCTTCCTCGATGACGTGACGGTCTCCCGGCGGCACGCGGAGTTCCACCGCTCGCCGTACACCAAGGGCTTCTCCGTGCGCGATGTCGGCAGCCTCAACGGCACGTACCTCAACCGTGAGCGCATCGACTCCGCCGAGCTCACCAGCGGCGACGAGGTACAGATCGGCAAGTTCCGGCTGGTGTTCCTCACCGGCTCGAGCTACGGGGGGTCGGCGGCGCGGTGATCGGCAAGGTCCAACGGTGAGTGGCGTCGCCGCGGCGTCGTCGGCGCCGGGTCCGCGTGTCCCCGGCCCGGCGGCCGGTATCGGCCAGGCCGCGAAGGTGCTCACCATCGGGCAGGTCCTGGAGCGGCTGCGGGCGGACTTCGCCGACATCACCCTGTCGAAGATCCGCTATCTGGAGGCGGAGGGCCTGGTCGAACCGGCCCGCACGAGCTCCAACTACCGCAAGTACTCCGCGGACGACGTGGCCCGGTTGCGTTACGTCCTGCACGCGCAGAGTGAGCGTTTCCTTCCGCTGCGGGTCATCAAGGAGGAGCTGGCGTCCCTGGACCGCGGGGAGACGTCGCCGGTGTACCGCCCCGGCCCGCGCGCGCTGCCGCCCCATCCCGCGCCCACCGGCCTGGACGCGATCCTCGGTGTGGATCGGGTCAGACTGTCGCGCCGGGAGCTCCTGGCGGCCGTGGGGCTCGGTGAGGAGGAACTGGCCGACCTCGAGCGGCACGGCCTGGTCGCGCCGATCGCCGGCGGCGGGTACTACGACTCCGACGCCCTGCTGGTCGCCCGCACGGTCGCGCTGCTCGCCGGGCACGGCGTGCAGGCCCGGCATCTGCGGGCCGCCCGGACGGTGGCGGATCGTGAGGCTGGTCTCATCGAGGCCGCCGTGGCCCCGTTGCGCGGCCAGCGAGGCGCGGACAGCGCCGGCCGGCACGCGCAGACCGCCGATGAGCTGGCGGCCTTGCTGGTGCGGCTGCACGCCGCGCTGCTGCGCTCCCGGCTGGCCGCCGGCAGATCGACCTGAGCGTTGGGCCGCGAGACCGGGGAGAAGTGCCCTGCCGGGCGGTGGAACCGGTGGGCGCGCTGACGCCGGGCGCAAGCGGGGATACTGTCTCCCCTGTGGGGTTTTCTGGCTCCGGTCACAACATCCCGCCCTGCCCCACCTGCGCGAGGAGGTAGATCGGTGCATCGGCTGGACATCGTCGGCGTGCGAGTCGAGCTTCCGTCGAAGCAGCCGATCGTCCTGCTCAAGGAAGTGGGGGGCGAGCGGTACCTGCCCATCTGGATCGGTGCCGTCGAGGCGACCGCGATCGCCTTCGCCCAGGAGGGCATCACGACGGCCCGCCCCATGACCCACGACCTGATGCGGGACGTGCTGCGGGCGCTGCAGACGGACCTGACCCGGGTGACCATCACCGACCTGCAGGACGGCGTCTTCTTCGCCACGCTGGTCTTCGGCAATGGCGTGGAGGTCTCCGCCCGCCCGTCCGACGCGATCGCGCTGGCGATGCGGATGGGCGCGCCGGTCTACGGCGTCGAGGCCGTGCTGGCGGAGGCCGGGATCACGGTGCCCGAGGAGCAGGAGCAGGAACAGGAGAACGAGCTGGAGAAGTTCCGGGAGTTCCTGGACACGATCTCCCCGGAGGACTTCAACACCCCGGGTTCCTGACGGCGCCCGGCCGCCGGCCCTGATCCGTCCCGCCGCGCCGCGCGGGGGTCGTCGGAGGCCCGCCGTCGCGGATGCCTGTTCGAGGGCGCCCTGACCACATTTCCTGCCTGGTGAGCCGTGGCCACGCGTTGTTTGACCCCCCAGGATTCCTTTTTGTCCGATCTGTCCGGTTGTGTCCGCTGGACTATGGACACGCCGGCTTAGATCATTGAAGGAACTGCGCGTCCCTCCTACGGTCGGAGAAGCCCGAACCCCGGAGCGTGCGCTCGCCCGTGCCCGGGGCGGGCGTGTCAGACGGATGAGCGAGCTCCGGCCCTGATCCCGCCGGGGAGTGAGTGCGGTGCCGGCCGGTCCGGCGCCGCGCGGCCAGCGGTGGGGGGACCGCCGGCCACGGACCGTGGGTGGGGATGGCGCCGACGGGCGAGGTGGCGCACGTGCCGTTCGTGCGTGATGCCGGCCGGCGACGTCCGCGCGCCGATCGGTTCGCGGCGGTGATGGAACGGACTCGACCGGACCGGACGTCCGGGATGGCGACCCGGGATGCCCGGCCGCCGGGACGACCCGGATCGAACGGAGGATGGGGCTGGCATGGCGGCGAAGTGCGTACGACGATGATCGAACAGGGCCAGCTCTTTCCCGACGAGATCCCCGATCCACCCGGGGACGACGTCGGGTACCGCGGGCCGACTGCCTGCGCGGCGGCGGGGATCACCTACCGCCAGCTCGACTACTGGGCCCGCACCGGACTCGTCGTCCCCAGCGTCCGCGGGGCATCGGGTTCCGGCAGCCAACGGCTCTACTCGTTCCGGGACGTGCTCGTCCTGCGGGTCGTGCGCAAGCTGCTGGAGGCCGGCGTGTCGCTGCAGAACATCCGGGTCGCCGTGGAGCACCTGCGCACCCGCGGAGTCGACGACCTGGCGCAGCTCACCCTCATCAGCGACGGGTCGACCGTCTACGAGTGCACCTCCGACGACCAGGTGATCGACCTGGTCCGCGGCGGCCAGGGCGTCTTCGCGATCGCCGTCGGCCGCGCCCTGCGGGACATGCGCGGCCAGCTCGCCGAGCTGCCGTGCGAGCGTCCCGGCGAGCCGCCCACCACCCATCCAGGCGACGAGCTGGCCAGCCGCCGCACCCGCCGCAGCACCGCCTAGCACCCGAGCGGACACGCCGGCGACCGTGCCTGGCCACTCGGGCCGAACTCCCCGCCGTCGAGGACCGGGCGGGAGAACGTCGGTGGTGTGCCGTACCGTCCGACGGGTGGCGGATGAACCAGCGGTCCTCGCCGAGGACCTGCGCAAGAGCTTCCGGGGCAAGCGGGCGCTGGCCGGGCTGGACCTGCGGGTCGCCGTGGGCACGGTGCACGGCGTGCTCGGTCCCAACGGCGCCGGCAAGACAACCGCGGTGCGCATTCTGACGACGCTGCTGCGGCCCGACGCCGGGCGCGCGCGGGTGCTCGGGCTCGACGTCGTCCGCGAGGCCCACGAGCTGCGTTCCCGCATCGGCCTGACCGGGCAGTACGCGGCGGTCGACGAGCGGCTCACGGGCCTGGAGAACCTGGAGATGTTCGGCCGGCTCTACCGCCTGCCCGCCCGGGTCGCCCGGGCCCGGGCGCGCGAGCTGCTCGAGCGCTTCGACCTGACCGACGCGGCCGGCCGGCAGACCCGCACCTACTCCGGCGGGATGCGCCGCCGGCTCGACCTCGCCGCCAGCCTGCTCATCAACCCGCCGGTGTTGTTCCTCGACGAGCCGACCACCGGGCTGGACCCGCGCAGCCGCGCGGCGATGTGGCAGGTGGTGGAGGATCTCGTCCGGGCGGGCACGACGGTGCTGCTCACCACGCAGTACCTCGAGGAGGCGGACCGGCTCGCCGACCGGATCTCGGTGATCGACGGCGGCCGGGTCATCGCCGAGGGCACCGTCGACGAGCTCAAGGCCCGCACCGGCGGCAGCCGCCTCGACATCGTCCTCGCCGGGGACGATCCGGCGCAGGTCGAGGCGGCCCGCGCGGTGCTCGCCCGGTTCGGCACCGGGCCCGCGACGGCCGACGCGGACGCCAGGCGGATCACCGTGCCCGTCGCGGGTGCCAGCGTGCTGTCCGCCGTGGTGCGCGCGCTCGACGAGATCGCGGTCACCCTCGACGACGTCGGCCTGCACCGGCCGTCCCTCGACGACGTGTTCCTCTCCATGACCGGCCACCGGGCCGGTGACGACGAGCCGCCGGCGGGCGCCCCCGCGGTCCCCGGCGAGCGCCCGCCGGCCGACGGCGCCGCGGGCGACGACGACTCCGACAGGGACGGCCGATCGGTGGTGACGGCGTGAGCGCGCTGGATGTGGGTGCCCCGGCGGGAGGCGGCGTCGAGCTGGTCCCGGCGCGGCGCGGCCGGCTGGCCTGGGTGGTGATCGACGCCTGGATCATGGCGCGGCGCAACCTCGTGCAGACCTGGCGGATCCCCGAGCTCCTCGTCTTCTCGATGATCCAGCCGGTCATGTTCGTGCTGCTGTTCACGTACGTGTTCGGCGGTGCCATCGACGTCGGGCCGGGCCGCAAGTACGTCGACTACATGATGCCCGGCGTGTTCATGCAGACCGTCGTGTTCGGCGCGATGATCACCGGGATCGGCCTCGCGGAGGACCGCCAGCGCGGCCTGATCGACCGCTTCCGCTCGCTGCCGATGTCCCGCTCGGCGCTGCTGACCGGCCGCACCCTGTCCGACCTCGTCCGCAACGCGCTGATCCTGGTGACGATGCTGCTGGTGGGGCTCGCCGTCGGCTTCCGCTTCGGGGACACGACCGTGCCGGCCGCCCTGCTCGGCTTCGGCCTGATGCTGCTGTTCGCCTATGCCTTCTCGTGGATCTCGGCGGTGATCGGCCTGTCGGTGAGCAGCGCCGAGGCGGCCCAGTCGGGCGGGTTCATCTGGGTGTTCCCGCTGGTCTTCGCGAGCTCGGCGTTCGCCCCCGTCGGCTCGATGCCGGGCTGGCTGCAGGCGTTCGCCCGCCACCAGCCGGTATCGGTGACCATCGACGCGGTCCGCGCGCTGTTCCTCGGCGGGCCGGTGACCTCGGTGCTGCTGCAGTCGCTGGCCTGGTGTGTCGGGCTGCTGCTGGTGTTCGTGCCGTTCGCCGTGCGGGTGTACCGCCGCTCCGCGTCCACCTGAGCGCCTCCCTCGGGCCCGGCCGCGGCCGCCGCCTCCGGGCGCGGCCCGGGCACACGGATCAGGTGCGACCGGCGTCCTCCTGGGCGTTGCCCAGGGTCGCCTCGTAGGCGAGCCACTCGGCGCGCAGCACCGGCCAGCCGTCCGCGCGCAGCAGGTCGACCACGGCGGGGTCGTCGTCCACCACGACGTCGACCTGCCGCCCGACCCCGAGCTCGCGCAGCACCGCGCGCTTGAACACCCGCGCGGGGCGCCGGTCGTCGTCCGGGCGCATCCGCAGCTCGCCGGGCGGCAGGTCCTGCTCGCGCAGCCAGTGGCTCGTCGCCTCCCGGGACCGCTCCGGCCGGCCCGTCAGCCAGACCACCTCGTGATCCTTGGCGAGCTGGCGGACCAGCGCCACCCCTTCCGCGAGTGGCGGGTCGTCGGACGCCGCGGCGAAGAACGAGTCCCAGTCACCGGGGCTCGACCGCAGGAAGCACAACCGGTGGCGGACGTCGGCCACCACACCGTCGACGTCGATGACCGCCAGCGGCCGCTGGCGCGGCACCACCGGCGGGGCCTGCCCGTGGGGTGCCGCCGGTGGTGCCGGTAGCGCCGGCGTCGCCGCGTCGTGCGCAGCCCGGGCCCCGCCCGCCGTGTCCGTCACCACGACTCCCTCCCCGCGTGGGCCGCCGTCCTCCAGCCGCGCCGGGCCTGCGGATGGTCCGTCGGCGAGGTGGCCCTCTTCCAGCCATTGAACACGTGCGGGGCCCATCGTCCGCGCGGTGGCCGAAGGAACCCGCGGTCATGTCCGCGACCCCGGGGCGCTGGCCGCGCTGGCGGCCGGCGCGCGGGGGACGACGGCCGCCGCCGCGACGGGCCCGAGGTGCGCCGTGGTCGGGAGGGCCGCGGGGACGGCGGGCGCGGAGGACGAACTGTCATGGTGATGTCCTGCGCTCCACAAACCCCGCGGACCCCCCGAAACGCTGTCGGATCGCCCACACCGGTGCCTGGCCGGGGCGGGCCAGAACCACGACCCGTTCGTCAATGGTGGTCCGGGCGTCGTCCATGACTGGTCCGGGCCGTGTGATCCGTGGTGGATCCGACACGTCCGCGCCGGGTGGTCGTTAGCGTGGCGCTGGTCGTCGGACGGCGCCGGGCGGTGACGGGACGCCGCGGGCGCTTCGGAACGGACGGGGCGGATCGGCCGGTCGGCGCGTTCTGGGATGTTTGCTTCCCTGGACGTGTCATGGTCGTCGGTGGGCGCGGCGCACCGACGGCCAGGGCCGGTGGTGGACGTGGGTCGTCCGCGGGCGCGAGGCGCCCGCGGACGGTGAGGGGAGGTCGGACCGATGTCGGGTACCCGGCGGGCGCGCACGCTCGTGGCCGGTATCCAGTCGTCGCTGGGAGCCGCCCTGGCACTCGCCGATCGGCTGGAGGAACAGGCCGCCGAGCTGGAACGTGGCGCCGCGGCGGGGACCGGGCCGGGCCGGGGGGCGGGATCCGGCGCGACGCCCGGCGCCGGTCCGGGTGACGGCGCCGGCGGGGCGACCGGCGTCGACGCGGAACTCGCCGAGGCGCGCCAGATCGCCCGCGAACAGGCTCGCGGGTTCGCCGGCGCGTCCTGGTCGGCGCCGGACTGGCGCCACGGTCCGTTCGGCGTCGGACCGGTCGGGCCACCGGGCGCCGGGGGAGTGGGGGACCTCACGGGCTCGGGCGACCTCGGCGGGTCGGCGGGGCTCGGCGGGTCGGCGGGGCTCGGCGGGTCGGCGGGGCTCGGTGGATCGGTGGGCCTGGGGAAGAGGACGGCCGGCGCCGGGCGGGCGCGCTACCGGCCGGGGCTGTGGCGGGTCGGCCAGGTGATCATCCCGGGGGGCGAGCCCGACGGGCCGCACGACGCGGTGCCGCTGGCCGTGCCGCTGCTCGATGCCCGCAACCTGCGTATCGAGGTCACCCGCGGGCAGCGGGCGGCCGCTGTCGACCTGGTCCGCGGCCTGCTCACCCGGATCCTGGCCGCGAGCCCCGCCGGGCGCGTCCGGCTCGTCGTCTACGACCCGCACGAGCTCGGCGCCGGGCTCGCCGGCTTCGCGCCGCTGCGTGGTTCGGGGGTCGCCGAGGCCACCATCACCAGCCGCACCCGGTTGGAGGAGCGGCTCGCGGAGCTGTCCACCGAGGTGGGCCGGATCACCGTCGAGCGGCTCGCCGGCCACTTCGACTCGCTGCGCGACCGGGAGGACGCCGGGCGGGGCCGGGCGGAGCCGTGGACGGTGCTGGTGCTGCTTGGTGAGCCGCGCCTGTACGACGAGGGTGCCCGCGCGCTGTCGGCGGTCGCCGCGCAGGGCCCGGCCTGCGGCGTCAACGTCATCTCCATCGTCCAGCGCCCGCTGCCCGAGCCCGGCGGGGCCGGCGACCTCGACGACGAGGAGGGGCCGCCCGACCCGGACGAGACCGACCTCGGTTTCGACGAGGAGACCGACCCGGTGGCGACCCCGCTGCCGAACTCGGTGGTGTTCACGGCCGTGGAGCTGCTCGCCCAGCGGCCGCAGTGGCGCGACGCGCGATCCGGGCAGTGGCGCACCTCGCTGACCGGCCTGCTGGCCGTCGAGCTCGATGAGGCGCCCCCCACCGAGCTGGTGACGAACGTCAGCCGGCAGGTCGCCGACGCCGCGCGGCGCGAGGCGTCGCGCCCGCCGGGCATCGCCGCGCTGCTGCCGCCGGTGCTGTGGGAGTCCGACAGCGCGGGCGGGGTCACCGTGCCGGTCGCCACCGGCGTGGACGGGCCGGTGCGGCTCACCTTCGACGACGACACCGTGCACGCGCTCGTCGGCGGCCAGGCGGGTGCCGGCAAGTCGACGCTGCTGCTCGACATGGTCTACGGCATCGCCGCCCGCTACGCCCCCGACCAGGTCCGCTTCCACCTGCTGGACTTCAAGGAGGGCCTGGAGTTCGCCCAGTTCGCGGGGGGCCCGAGCGACCCGTTCTACCTCCCGCACGCAGACACCGTCGGCATCGAGAGCGACCGTGAGTTCGGCGTCGCGGTGCTGCGCGCGGTGCGCGCCGAGATGCGCCGGCGCTCGGTGGCGATGCGCGCGATCGGCGCCCGGGACCTGCGCGGCCTGCGCACCGCCGACCGCAGCTCCGCCTGGCCGCGGATCATCGTGGTGGTCGACGAGTTCCAGGTGATGCTCACCCCGATGGACGAGATCGCCCGGGAGGGCGTCGCGCTGCTGGAGGTCCTCGCCCGCCAGGGCCGCGCCTACGGCGTGCACCTGCTGCTGGCCAGTCAGACGCTGTCGGGCATCGATGCGCTCGACTCCACCGCCGGCAAGCGCGGCTCCATCTTCGGGCAGTTCGCGCTGCGGGTGGCGCTGCGCACGTCGATCTCCGAGTCCCGGGTGCTGCTGTCCACGGCGAACGAGGCCGCGGGCGCCCTGGCCGGCGTCGGCGAGGCCATCGTGAACCGGCGCAACGGGCATCCCGCGGGCAACGAGCACGTCCGGGTCGTCTACCCGGACCCGGCGGTGCTCGCCGGCCTGCGCGACAGGCTGGCGACGCTCACCGCACGCAGCCTGCCGACGGCGCCGCCGCCGCGGGTGTTCGTCGGCCACGCCCCCGCGATCCTCGACGACAATCCGGTCTACCGGGCGCTGGACGGGCGGCCCGCGCCGCTCGCCGTCGAGTCGGCCCCCGCCGCCGCGCGTGAGCAGCTCGCCGCGGCCGACGGCGGCGACGAGCCGCCCGCCACGATGGGGCCCGCCGGCCTCGCTGACCCCTACGCGCTGGTCGGCGTGCCCGTCGACCTCGCCCCGGCGGCGGTCGGCGTGCGGCTGGCCGCCTCCCCGGGCCGGCATCTGGCCGTGCTCGGGCCGCTGCGCCGGGAGGCGGTCGGCATGGTGCAGGCGGCGGCCGCCAGCGTCGCCGAGCAGGTGGCCCCCGGCGGGCTCGTGGTCGAGATCGTCGCCGCCGAACCGATGGCGGTGGGCGCGGCGGAGATCCTCGCCTCGCGGATCCGCCGCGTCGGGCACCCCGTGCGGGTCGTCGACGTCACCGGGCTGCGCGCGGTGCTCGCCGCCGCCGCCGACGACACCCGCGCCCGGGAGGAGGCGGCGCTCGCCGGCGACGTCGGGCCGCCACCGCCGATGCGCCTCGTCGTGATCTTCGCGATCGACGCCGGGCGGGCCGCGCTGGAGGCACGCGATCCGACCAGCCGCCGCGCCGGGCTCGACGACCTGCGCACGATCACCCGGCGCGGGCCCGCCCAGCGGGTGCATCTGATCGGCTGGTGGCGCGGGGTGTCCCGGATGTCCGAGGACCTCGGGCCGGTCAACCGCGACGACATCGCCGCGTGGGCGGCGGCGGGGGTGCCCGGCAGCGAGCTGTTCGCCCTCGCCGGCCACCGACCGGTCGCCGGTGGCACGACGGCGAACCGGGCTGTGCTGTTCGACCGGCACGCCCAGTCCGAGCCGCGCACGGTGGTGCCGTTCGCGCCGCTGGTCCGCGGGTAGGCGGCGATGATCGGGCAGGATGATCCGCACGACGGCCGGGTCTGGGGCCCGGGACGCCGGAGGGCCGCGGGTGGGCCCGCGGCAGGGGTCGGGGGAGGACGGAGCGCGATCGTGGCGGGAAGTGAGCCGGTGGACACCTCCGAACGGTGGTCGATCGCCGGGTCCTGGCAGCGGACCGAGGCCGGATCGCCCGACCGGGGCGCGATCGTCGCCGCCCCCGAGACCGGGCCGACGATGGGCGGCGGCCTGGTCGATGCGGCGGGCGGCGGCGCGGACCCGGCGGGTGGGCTGGCCGAGGGGGTCGGCGCGGCCCGGTGGCTTCCGGGCGCCGCCGCGGCCGTCCAGCCGGAGCGCGAGCCCGGGGCCGCACGCGAGCCCGCGCTCGGGAGCGTTCCCGCGCTTGGGTCCGTTCCCCCGTTTGGGTCCGTGCCCCCGTTTGGGTCCGTGCCCGAGGCGGCGCCCGTGGCCGAATCCGAGACCGAGCTGGAGAACCCGTACGCCGCGGCGCAGCGCTACCGCGGGCTGCTCGGTGCCTCGGACGTCGCCCGCGCCCGGGCGGGGCGCGACGCCCACCACCGTCGGCAGGGCAACCGTGCCCAGGCACGCCGGCACCGGGAAGCGGCGGCCGACATCCGCAACCGGGTCGACAACGTCTGGGCCCAGGTCGCCGAGCCGCTCGCCCAGTACGGGCTGACCGACCTCGGCCAGCTCCGGCCGGCGGCCGGCGAGCCCGCGCCCGGCGGACCGGTAGCGCTGACGAAGAAGACCGCCGGGCGCCCGGGGCGCCCCGAGGCCATCGCCCGGGGCGGCCTGGGCGGAGCCGGCGGCCGCGGCTCCGGCCGTCCCCTGGCGAGCGCCGGGCGCGGCCGGGAGCTCCCCGACGGCCGCGAGGGCCGGGGTGGCCGGGCGTCACGGGGCACCGGGCGCGCTGCCAGGGGCGGGCGCGGCGCCGGCCTCGGTGACGCGGACGCGTCGGCGGCCGTCGATCCGCGCACGGCGCCCCGGCAGGCCTATGAGCTGTGCCTGGACGCGATGAGCAAGGCCGCCGAGCTGCGCGCGGTGACGAAGGGTGCCGAGTCGGCGTCCGCGGGCCTCGTGACCGCCCTCGCGAGCCTGCTGAGCCTGCTCGTCGTCGGCCTGCTGCGGGTCTTCACCCATGCGCCCGGTATGCCCTGCATCATCGCAGCGGCGGTGCTCGCCGGCGGGCTCGTCGTCGCCGCGGCCGGCGTGGAGGGCGGGGTGAAGCCGGCGCTGCGGGCGGGGGTGCTGGGCGCGGGCATGGCCGCGGTCGCCGTGCTGGCCACGTTCCGTCTCGCGCCGACCGACATGGTCGATGTGGCCGGGGCGCTCGTCTCGCTGGCGGCGGCGGCGCGGTTCGGGCTCGGTCTCGGCGCGCCGGCGCAGCAGCAGGCGGCCGGGGCGCGGGCCGGCGGTTCCAGGAAGGGATGAGGACGGGTGTCAGGCACGATCGCCGACGTCAAGGCGCAGCTCGACGAGGCGTTCCGGCGGACCGAGGAGGTCGCCGGCCAGTTGGAGGGGGCGCTGAGCATGCTCGAGGAGGCGCAGGCGATGGTGATCGCGGCCACCGACGGCAGCGAGCACCGGGCCGTGGAACAACTGACGAGCGCGCTCGTGGAGACACGCGACACATTGCAGATGTCCCTGGCGTCCCTGGGTTCGGCGGTGCAGGAGGTCCGGGACTACCGGGACGGGCTCTGACGGCAGGTCCGTCGCGGCCAGTGCCTGATGATGCGAAACGCGTGACGGCGACTCCCGAATTCAGGGAGGTATCGGTCGCGGAGGGTGTCCGATCGGACGGTCAAGGTGACCAGGTGAAAGTCTGGGTAACAACCGTTTGGGCGCCCTGCAACGCGGTGCATCCGGAACCGGGTCTCACTACAGTCCGGATTGTCCCCGTGCGCCCGGGGCGCTGGCACCACCAAGGGCACCGGACGCCGAGTACCGCCCGTGACCAGGAGGCCGCATCGCCGTGTCGGACTTCATCCCCCTCGACCTGCCACTCGTGCTCCTGTCCAATCGCGGTCCTGTCAGCTTCGACCGGGACACCGCCGGTCGGACCGTCGGCCGGGGTGCCGGCGGGCTCGTCTCAGCCCTGTCCGGGCTCGCCGAACATCTCGACGACGCCGTCTGGGTCTGTGGCGCCGCCAGCGAGGAGGACGCCGCCGTCGCGGCGGAGCACTCGGGCAGCTCCATCCTCGTCCAGACCCACCCGCAGCCCCGCCTGATCGAGGGGGAGGCGGAGGGGCCGGCGATCCGCGTCCGGCTCGTCGTCACCGATCCGAGCGCCTACGCCGACTTCTACAGCGTCTGGTCCAATCCGATCCTGTGGTTCATCCAGCACGGCCTCTACGGGCGGACGCTGTCGCCGGTGCTGACCCGGGCCGAGCACGACGCCTTCGAGAACGGTTACGCCACCGTCAACCGCGCCTACGCCGACGCGGTCGTCGACGAGGTGCGCGCCCGCGGCGGCAAGGCACTCGTCCTGCTGCAGGACTACCACTTCTACCTGGTGGCGGACTGGGTGCGCGAGCAGTGCCCCGACGTCGTGCTCACCCATTTCATCCACATTCCCTGGCCTGGGCCGGACGAGTGGCGCATCCTGCCGGGGGACATCCGGGAGCGGCTGCTGCGCGGCCTGCTTGGTAGCGACGTCGTCGGCTTCCACACCCGCCGTTACGCCCGCAACTTCGTGCTGTGCGCGGCCGAGCTGCTCGGCCTGCCGACCGACCTCGAGCAGCTCACGGTGACGGTCGGCGACCGGCTGGTGCGGGCCCGGTACTACCCGATCTCCGTCGATCCGGCCGCCCTCGACGCCACCCAGGCGTCCGAGGAGGTCGCGGCGCATATCGCGATGCTGCGCTACCTGTTCCTCGACGACGACCGGCAGCTGATCCTGCGGGTCGACCGCACCGACCCGTCCAAGAACGTGGTGCGGGGCTTCCTCGCCTTCGGAACGCTGCTCGACCAGCATCCCGAGCTCGTCGGCAAGGTCAGCTTCCTGGCCCTGCTGCAACCCAGCCGCACCGACGTGCCGGAGTACGCCGACTACATCGCCCTGATCGGCGGCCTGGTGGCCGAGATCAACGCCCGGCACACCAAGGAGGGCCGCCAGCCGATCGACCTGCGGATGGTCGAGGACTTCCCGCTGGCCGTGGCCGCCTACTCGATCTGCGACGTGCTCATCGTCAACGCGATCGCCGACGGGATGAACCTGGTGGCCAAGGAGGTGGCGGTCGTCAACCGGCGCGGCGGGGTGCTCGCCCTGTCGGAGATGGCCGGCGCCCACGAGGAGCTCGGCGAGTTCGCCGTCACCCTGCAGCCGTTCGACGTGCAGCAGATGGCCGACGCGCTCTACACCGCGCTGACCATGCCGATGGAGGAGCGCCACCGGCGCCTGGCCGCCGCCGCCGAGCAGGTGCGCACGCACGACGTGCGGCGCTGGCTCGACGACCAGCTCGTCGACCTGCGCCGCATCGCCGGGTTCATCTGAGCCCGGCGCCCCCGCACGCGAACGGTGACCGAGCCGGTCCGCCCGCGCGACACCGGCCGGACCGCCCGCCCGAGTGGGCCACAGGGCCCGGGCCGGGCGCCTCGCCAGCCGGGAACCCGGCCGCCGATCGCGGGTAGTCTCGCAGCGGGCGCCATGCGGTGGGAGACCGACGCGCCGCCGGCCCGCGGGCCGGCGCAACGGACGAACAGGAGTGGACGTGGCTGAGACCGGTCACCACAAGGCGAACACGGGTTCGTGGCTTGCGGTGCTGCTGATTATCGCGGGCTTCGTCGTCGGGGCCATCGCCCTCCCGCTCGCCTCCACGGCGCTGTGGATCGTGACGGCGGTGCTGGTGGTCGGCGGAGCGGCCATCGCCCTCGCCTCGCGGATCATGGAGCAGGCCTACTGAGCGTGCCGGTGAGCCGAGTCGTCGGGGCCCGCACGTCAGGCGGGCCCACGACGACGCCGCCGGGCGCCGGGTCCCGGCCGGCGGGTGCCGAGGTCTCCGCCCGGTGCCAGTCATGTCCGCTCGCCCGGCCGCCGCTCGCCCGGCCGCCGCTCGCCCGGATGTCGCCCGCCCGCGTCTCAGCCGGCGTCGCCGCCCGCGGCACCGGCCGACTCGCGCAGCTGGCGGGGAGTGACGAACGCGACCAGCCGGGTGGTGTCCTGGCCGAGCTCGGCCCAGCGGGACACGGCGAGGTCCTCGACGGCGAGCGCCGCCGTCGGGAAGGTGGCGATCCGGTGGCGCTCCGGCGGGGCCAGCAGCGCCACAGCCAGCGCGTGGATGCCCGGATTGTGCCCCACCAGCAGGACGCTCGGCACCCCGTCATCGACCTCCTGCAACCGCTCCAGCAGGGCCTGCGGCTCCGCCAGGTACAGCCGGTCCTCGACCAGGACGGGGACGCTCGCCGGTAGCGCCCCGGCGATGCCCTCGACGGTCTGCCTGGTGCGCAGCGCGGCCGAGCAGAGGATCAGGTCGGGCGCGAGACCGGCGTCGGACAGATGGCGGGCGACGAGTTCGCAGCCGCGCCGACCGGCCGCCGACAGCGGGCGGTCCACGTCCGGCGTCGCCCCGTCGGCCCAGTCGGACTTCGCGTGGCGCAGAAGCAGCAGGCGACGCGGCGGCCTCATCGAGGCACTCGCACCGTCGCAGGCCGCCGTGCCCGTGTGTCCGCGTCCGTCACGTCTACTGCCGTCTCCCGGATCTCGACCGTCCCGCGAACCGCGGGCGGTGGCTCGCAGCCTGCCGGGCGGGGGCTGTGCTCGTCAATGGGGAGATCCGGCATCGAGGTGGGTACACCCGCTGCCGTCCGGTGGGACGGATCTGGATATCCGGGTGCGGCAGGTATCCGTCATCACGGCGCTCTGCCACACCTGGATATCCCGGGTGTGTCACGGATACCCGGCGTCACCGGATATCCGTGCCGGTGATCAGCCGGCGATGGAGGCGGAGGAGGGCAGCAGCAGGCGGTCGGCGAACAGCAGGGCGTCTTCGGCGCTGAGGCGGCCGCGGGGGACGACGGAGGACCGCTCGTCCGAGGTCAGCCCACCCCAGACACCGTGCTCCTCCTGGCGGAAGATCGCGGTGGCGAGGCAGGGGCGCTGCACCGGGCACTCGGAGCAGATCTTGCGTGCGCGGGACTCCGCGGCGGCGCGGGCCTTGGTGTTACGGCCGTCCGGCGGGAAGAAGGCGTCCGGGTCGCCGTCACGGCACGCGGCGTCCTGGCGCCAGTACGCGGGCCAGCCGGCGCCGAAGGGCTGCGGAGGCAGATCGCGGCCGGGAAGGACGGGTACGCCGGCGCTCATCGTGCGCCGCCACAGTGGCACGAGGACCGGAAGCCGAGTGAGGCGACACTTCGGGCAAAAGGCACATTGAGCTGACTGGGCATACCGTCTCCTGCTGACGTTGCAAAGGCGGACACGTTTGCTGTGCAGACCGCCAAATCCGGCGTAACGCACACCCAGACAGGCAGGTCAACCGCGGTGAGGCGAGATGCCACCGGAAGGTCCCGAGGGAATCCGCCGCCGGCGCCATTTACCTGGCATACCGGGGGCGGCCTCGCCCGGAAACGATCCCGTCTCGCCTCGTTAACCGAGGAACGTAGACGCCTCTCGACCGGATAGCAAGGGTTCCGGAACGCGAACGTCCGGAGCCACTTGAGACTCGTTCGAGGGCGCGCGGCGACCGGGTGAGGTGACCCGGCGCGACCGTTTCGCGATCTTGGGCGGCGGGCGGCGGGCGGTGTGCGGTGGCCCACAGGTGTGCCCGGAATCGCTGTTGGGCAGCGGAAACGAGCATCCAAAAGATCGCTGTCGACTGTCCGACAGGTCGCGCGGGTGCACCGGCGGGGAGGCCCGGAATGGGGGTGCAAGCTGCGTCTCAGCCTGGTTGCGGGCACGTGTCGGGCGCGCGCGGCGGCGGCCATCTGGCACTTTTGGGTCGATTTGTGCCATGAAGTGTGCCGAGAACCACACCCGATCGCTTTGCTGGTGCAAGCGCGTTGCGCCCCGTTCGGGGTAGCGGCTTCAGGCTGTCAACCGACCTCGCGGCGCTGGCCGGGCCGGCGCGGGTCGGGATGGGGGAGTTGTGTTTCTGGTCACCCCGTGGTGGGCAGCCCGGCGGCGGCCCACGCGTGGTAACCGCCGATGACGTCGGTGGCACGGTGCAGGCCGAGCTGGCGCAGCGCGTCCGCGGCGAGGCTCGACGTGTAGCCCTCGGAGCAGATCACGATGACCTGAAGATCGTCGCTTGTCGCGAACGGCAGCCGCGCGTCGCTCGTGGGGTCGAACCGCCATTCCAGGACGTTGCGCTCGACGATCACGGCGCCGGGAATCTCGCCCTCCGCGGCCCGCTGGGCCGCCGGCCGGATGTCCACGAGCA
The DNA here is from genome assembly GCF_059816245.1 of Frankia sp. RB5. NCBI lineage: Bacteria > Bacillati > Actinomycetota > Actinomycetes > Frankiales > Frankiaceae > Frankia > Frankia sp. RB5. The sequence goes on along the minus strand of NZ_JCBATA010000016.1, from coordinate 29,616 downwards.
CGCCGCCGGCCTCGGCCAGCGCGTGTGCCGCCTCGGCCGGTTCCAGCCGGCGCAGACGGGACCGGGCGGCGGCGAGCATCGCGTCGATCCGGCTCCCGCCGCCCTGCGGCTGGTCCCTGCCCTGCGGCTGGTCTCGGCCCGGCCCCGCGCAGGCGCCGCTCATCGTGCCGCCGCGCCCGCCGCGACCGTCTCGGCGCGGCTCGGGTCGATCAGGGCGGTGGGCTGGGACCCGATGATGCCGGCCGTCGCGGTGGCGTCGCCAGCGCTCGGCCCGTACCGGAGCGGCAGCTCGGGCGGGGAGTAGGCGTGGATCGTCGTGGCCGGCGTCAGCCCTCGGTTGGCCACCCGGTGGATATGCGCGGCACCGAAGCCGACTGTGGCGCCGCCGCGGTGCTCGCGCACCCGGGTGAGCCGCCACCGTCGATCATACTGGTCCTCCTCGACGGACCCGTCGGCGACGGCCAGCGCGCCGAGGGCCCCACCGTGGTCGTGCACCTCGGTCTGCTGCCCCGGATACCACCCGATCAACCACACCTCGACCGACGCGGACAGGAGCAGGCGGGTGTACCACCGGCGGTCCGCGTGGTGGCGGATCACCGGGCGCCAGACCTCGGGCGCCGCGGCCAGCGTGGACGCCAGCCGGCGCAGGGCGGTCAGGCCCAGGCGTTCCGGCTCGTCGCTGAGGCACTCGGCCGGCAGGTACGGCGCGGGGCGCGGGACCGTTCCGGCGACGAGCAGCGCCGGATGCAGCAGAGGCACGAGGACTCCCAGATAGACGGTCGGAACGACACGGCAGGGTGGGACGGGGCCGAGCGGCCCGGGGGCAGGTCCGGGCTGGTGACCGCTGGCACCGGCGTGGGCGGCGTCGTCGGCGGTGGGCGCCGGACGGCTCGGCGCTCGCCTGCCGCCGGCTCAGTCGCGCCCGCCGGCGCGGGCGGGTGAGCGTCGCCGGCCGCGGCGGGATCCACGCGCCTGGCCGGGCTGCCCCGGGACACGGATCCGCGCGGCGGCGTGGGCATCGGCTGGGCCTTCGCCGACCAACGCGGGCGATCTTCCGGCGCGGCCCCGGCGCACCCGACGGGTAGCCCCGGCGGTGGCTCGAAAGGACCGGTCCGCGAGCCGTTCCCGGCGCCTCTACCGACCGGAGCCGCTCACCGTCCGTAGCTCTCGGGACGGCCATGGTGCGACACGGACATAGAGAGGAGGGGCGGGACGATCACGACGGACGATCACCCGGGAAGGTGCGGGCGCGGGGCGGGAACGGCGCGGAGCCGCCGGCGGCGCCTCAGGCCCGGCCGGTACAGGCCGCGCTGGCGATCCGGCCCAGATCCGTCACGCGATCGCGGTGCAGGAGGAGGCGGGGCGCTGCCATGCCCCCACCTTACGTGGCCCGGATCGCGGGCGGGGAGTGACGCGCGGCGTTGACGCACGATCGGCGGTGCGTGGTCAGCGTGCTCCCCGGGGTGATTCCGGTGGATATCCTGCGGGGCAGAGCGAACCACCGCGGTCGGCCTTCCTCCGCGCCAGGTGGGCGGTCGGGGGAGCGAGGGGATGTCGTGCGCGAGGACGGGCGAGCCGCCCGATGACGGATGGCTGAGACGCCCGCCGGCGGGCGGACCGGGCCCCCGGCGGGCGATGACCGGTCGCGGCTGGACGGTCTGCTCGGCGGGATCGTCGAGATCGCGCAGGAGCGCAGTCTTCCGGTGACGTTGTGCCGTGTCGTCGAGGCCGCCATCCGGCTGGTCGGCGCCGAGGGGGGCGCCCTGGGCCTGCTGGGCGAGGCGGGCGAGGTCGCCGAGGTCTTCCCGGCCGACGCCGCCGACGCCGCCGACGCCGCCGAGGCCGGCGACGCCGCCGACGGCGCGGGGGCGCTGCTAGGGCTGCTGCCGATGGGGCGTGGCCTGGTCGCAGAGAGCCTGCGTGATCGGTGCCCGCCGCGTCTCGCCGCCGACAGCGCGTTCCTGCATGTGCCGATCGCGGTGCGCGGGGAGGTGTTCGGCGCGCTGCTGCTGGTCGGCAGGGGCAGCAGCGGCGCGTTCACCGCGCCCGACGAGGCGCTCGTCGGCGCGCTCGCCGCCGCCGCCGGGTTCGCCATCGGCCACACCCGGCTCTACGAGGCGACCCGGCGCCGCCAGGCGTGGCTGCACGCGAGCGCCGAGATCACGACGGCACTGCTGTCCGTCGCGGATCCGCAGGAGGCACTCGGCCTGGTCGCGCGTCGCGCCCGGCAGGTGACCGCGGCCCGCCTCGCGGTGATCCTCGTGCCAGACGTCGAGGACGTCGAGGGCCTGGTGGTGGGCGTGGTCGACGGGGAGGGTGAGGAGCGGCTGCGCGGGCGGATCCTGCGCCACGAGGCGCGGCTGCTCGACGCGATGCGCACCGGCCGGGCGGCGCTGGTGGGGGCGGACCGCGGCCCGCTGTTCGATGCCGGCACGCCGGATCCGCCGGCCGAGCACGGCATGGTGGTGCCGCTGATGGCGGGCGGGCGGACGCTGGGCATCCTCGTGCTGGGCACGGAGGGCTCGGCGGTGCCGTTCAGCGGGCCTGACCTGGAGATGGCGGCGGCGTTCGCCGGCCAGGCGGCGCTGTCCCTGGAGCTCGCCCGCATCCATCGGGACCGGGAGCGGCTCGCGGTCTTCGAGGAACGTGACCGGATCGCCCGCGACCTGCACGACGTCGTGATCCAGCGGCTGTTCGCGACCGGCCTGCAGCTGCAGAGCCTGGCCCGGTCGGTGGACGGCCCGGCCACCGCCCGGCTGCATATCGCGGCCGACGAGCTCGACCAGACTATCGCGGACATCCGGCAGACGATCTTCTCGCTGACGTTGGTGGACGACGAGGGGGGCGATCTCGCCGGGGAGATCCGGGCGATCGTCGCGCAGACCGAACGGGCGCTGGGTATCACGCCGCAGATCCGGGTCGACGGACCGATCGAGCGCCGGGTGCCGGCGTCGATACGCCCGCACATGCTGGCGGCGCTGCGCGAGGCGCTGTCGAACATCGCCCGGCACGCCCGGGCCACCCGCATCGACGTGCTGTTGCGGGTGACCGGTGTCGACGTGCTCGTCGAGGTCCGGGACGACGGCTGCGGTCCGGGCGGCGCCTCGCGCAGCAGCGGGCTGGCGAACCTGCGCCGACGCGCTGTCGACCTCGGCGGCCGGATGGGCTTCGGCCCGGGTGAGAGCGGTATCGGCACGACCGTGACCTGGCAGGTCCCGCTCATCACCCCACCCGCGGCGCTGCGCGTGGTGCCCTCGCTCGAGGGGTTTCCGCCGCGGTGAGATCCCTCCCACGGCGGAAACCCCAGGTATGCGGTTTTTCCCGGTGGGCGCGGGGTGGCGCCCGCATCCTCAGGTGGTGTTGAGCCGGGTGGCGAAGACGGCGGCCTGGGTGCGGCTTTCCAGGCCGAGCTTCGCCAGCATGCTGGAGACGTAGTTCTTCACGGTCTTCTCGGCGAGGAACATGCGATTGGCGATCTGCCGGTTCGTGAGCCCCTCGGCGATGAGGCGCAGGATTCGCCGCTCCTGGTCGGTGAGCCCGGCGAGTCGCTCATCCTCAACCGGTCCCTCCCGCAGGCGCACCAGCACCCGTGGGGTCACCGCCGGGTCGAGCAGGGACTTGCCGGCGGCCACCTGGCGCACGGCGTCCACGAGCGCGGTGCCCCGGATCTGCTTGAGGACATAGCCCGCCGCGCCCGCCATGATCGCGGTGAACAACGCCTCCTCGTCGTCGAAGGAGGTGAGGATGAGGCAGGCGATGTGGGGATCGGCCGAGCGCACCTGCCGGCACACCTCGATGCCGCTGCCGTCCTCGAGCCGTGCGTCGAGGACAGCGACGTTGGGGCGCAACGCCATGATCTGCCGCAGTGCCTCGTCGGCGCGGCCGGCCTCGCCGACCACCTCGACGTCGGAGACCTCGGCGAGGAGGTCTCGCAGGCCGCGACGTACCACCTCATGGTCGTCGAGAAGGAAGACCCTGATGGATCCGGTGGCGGGCGCGGAGACCGCCGCGCTGCCGGCGCCGGACCCGTCCGCCAGTTCGTCTGACACCGTTGACTCCGCCCGACCTCGCTGTCGTAAGAAGACCGTCGCTGTATGTCACGTCCGGCAAGCAGAATATAACGCTCTCTGGCCACCGCCCAGGTTGGCTTGGCCGAACGGGCGAAGCGACGTGCAACGCGGGAATCGCGCCGACGGGGTCGCGCTGGCCGTCTGCGGGTGCCATCCGGAACGGGTGGCCGGAAGGCCGGCACCGACGGAGAGACAGCTCTGGCAATCCAACAACCGCTATGTGTAGTTCCCCGATATGATCGCACTCTGAATGTGATGCGGTAGAACCCGCATCGCGCCGCCGGCCACCGGCCGGGCGACCAGAGGGTCGAGGGGCACGCGCGGTGCCCGACTGGGTGCCCGCGTGCGTGCGTGTCGCCGTGATCGCCGCGCCGGACGGCTACTGCTCGGCGTGCATCAATGATGTCCGAGTTGACGCCAGTTTGCGACGCTATGTCGCCAGTGTGTCGAAACACACCCCGATGCGGAGCGCGCCGGACCCGTCCGTCAGAATGCGGTCCTCGTTCGCGGCCGGTGTCCAGGCCGTCCATCTCGGAGGTGGGCGCAGGCGCCGCCGGTCGTCGGCGCGATCGTCCCGCCCATGACGCAACGGCGCCGGGCGCGGGGCGGACGGCCGCATCGGTGCGCTCGCCGGGCATCCGGCGCGGACGGGAGCCCCGACGGTGCGATGCCGCCGGGTCAGCGCCCGACTTGTGTGACGCCGACAGCGTGAAGGACCGACACCGTGAACGAAAGGACGTGCGTCCGTGCGATGGGGTAAGAGCGACGACCCGGTGCCCATGACGGTCGAAGCGAGGATCGCGACACTGCTTGCGGCGCAGATCGAGGCCAGCCCGGCGGCTGACGGCAGGGTGAGCCGATCCTGGTCCCTGGCCGGGAGCGTGGACGACGCCGCGACGGTCACGTACCGGGTCTCGGCGACGGTCACCCGGCACGTCCCGGCCGGCCCGGGTGAGGCCGTCGACGGGGCCAGTCCGGCGCCCGTGGCCGGCCTGGCCGGCGACACCGCCGCGGGGGCCGACACCGCCGCGGGGGCCGAGCCCGCCGCGGTGGTGGACCTGACCCTGTCCTACGAGCAGCTCGCGCGCTTCCGCGACGCCCTGGGCGCCGACGGCTACGTCGTCACCGACGTCTTCGAGGGCTGGCGCACCGTGGCTCTCGAGGTCACGCCCGCCGTGCCCGCCTCGGCCGCTCCCACGACCCGCCGTGGCCGCAAGGCCGCCGCCGCGGCCGAGCCGGCAACGGCCGGCGCCGAGCCCGAGGCGGCTTCCGGCGAGGCCGCGCCGGAGACCGCGGACGGGCCCGAGCAGCCCGCCGAGTCCGCGCCGAGCGCCGAGCCGCTGTCCGGCGCCGAGCCGCCGGCCGAGGCGTCGACTGAGCCCGCCGAGCCCGCGGCCCCCGCGTCGCTCGCCGGGCCGGCTGACGAGGAGACGCCCGCCGCCGGGCCCGGTGTGACCACCGCCTCCGCAACGGCGCCCACCGACGGCGCGACCGTCGAGGCTGTGGCGACCGAGGAGCCTGTGGCGACCGACGGGGACTCCGCGCAGGCCCGCCAGGACGACGCGCCGACCCCCACCGCGGAGCCCGCCGACGAGCGGCCCGCCGCGGAGCAGCCCGCGACCGGCGCCGAGCTCGTCGCCGCTGCCGAGCCGACCGCGGCGGAGCAGACGGCGGCGGCCGAGCCCAAGGAGGGGGCGGCCGGCTCCGAGCCCGCCACGGACACGTCCGCGGAGCAGGCCGGGGACGTCGTGGCGCAGCGCGACCCGGCGGAGGAGGAAGCCGCGCAGGAGAAGGAGAAGGACGAGGGCACCACCTCGCAGCGGCGGGGACGCAGGCGCCGCGGCGACGGCGACGTCTCCCGGCCGCGAACCCGCCGCGGGCTGCTGGGCCGGCGCCGTCCGGTCGAGGCGGCCGCCGCCGCGGCGACACCGGCCGCCGCGACCACGACCGCCGAGACCGCCGGTGACGACGCGCCGGCCGCCGACACCACCGGCGCGGCGAGCGAGAACACCGCGCCCTGATCGTCGGCCGGTCCCGGCCCCGAGCCGCCGGTCGGGGACCGGGACCGGGACCGGCGGCTCGGGGCCGCGGCCGACGCAGGCGCGCCCGCGGACCGCCGTGTGCCCGCGGACCGCCGTGTGCCCGCCGACCGCCGTGTGCCCGCCGACCGCCGTGTGCCCGTGCGTCACGACCATGGAACAACCGTAGGACGGGCAGCCCAGATTGTCGAACGCATGTTCGTTGCCTGTGGATGGCCCGCCCGTGACGCCGGCCGGCGACCGCCGGGTCGAGGCGCCGTCCGCGGAGAGGGGTGGCGAAGGGTTCAGCCGGGGGTGGTGTTTGGCAGGCAGCGGCGCCCGCACAGGGCCGCGAGGCCGGCGAGCAGGCCCGCCGCGGCCGGGACGAGGAAGCCGAGCCGGGCGCCGCCGCCGTCGACCAGGTGGCCGGCGACCGGCGCGCCCAGAGCGACGCCGCTGGCCACGGCCATGGTGAGCCAGGCGAAACCCTCGGTGCGTGACCGCGGCGGGACGAGTCGCTCCATCGTCGCGTTCGCACTGATCATCGTCGGGGCGGCGGTCGCGCCGGCGAGGACGGCCAGCGGGATCATCGCCCACACGGTGACGCCGGCGAGGGGCAGCGCGAACCCGGCCGCGAGCAGTGCCACCGCCCGCAGCAGCCGGGCCCGCGGTGGGCGGTGGGACGCGCGGGCACCGTGGAGCAGGCCGGCCACCCCCGAGCCGGTGGCGAACAGGCCCAGCAGCAGCCCCCCGACGGCGGCCAGCCCCTGCTCCCGGGCGAAGGCGACCATGGAGACGTCGACGCCGCCGAACCCGACCCCGATCGCGAAGACGATCGCGACGAGCACCCGCGCGGCCGGCTGTCGCATGATCCGTACCGGTGGGCTCGCGGCCGGCGGCCGCGGGCCTGGATCGGTGTCGCGCTGCGCGGCGAGCCCGGCGGCCCCGATCATCAGCAGCATCGTCGAGGCGATCAGCCCCCCGGCCGGCGCCACCAGCGTGACCAGTGCCGTCACCAGGGTGGGCCCGACGACGAACACCAGCTCGTCGATCGCCGCCTCCAGCGCGAAGGCGCTCGGCAGCAGCGGTGAGCCCGCCAGCAGCATGCTCCACCGGGCCCGTGCGCAGCTGCCGACGGGCGGCAGGCACGCGCCGGCGATCGCGGCCGCGGCGAACCACAGCGGCCGCGGCAGGCCCGCCCAGACGGCCACCAGCAGCGCGGCCACCCCGAGCAGGTGGCCGACGAGCGCGACGAGCAGCACTGGGGCCTGACCGCGACGGTCCAGCAGCCGGCCCACCCCGGGGGCGCAGACGGCCTCGCTGATCGCGGTGGCCGCCGCGACCGCGCCACCGAGCGCGTACGAGCCGGAACGGTCCTGGACGAACAGCACGGTGCCCAGCGCGTGCATGGACAGGGGCAGCCGCCCGACGATGGAGGCCGGAATGAACCGCCGGACGCCGGGTGTCGCGAGCGTCCGCCGGTAACGGCCCGCCCGCGCCGGCACGGCGGGCGCGGCCGGTGCTCCCGCGGGCGTGGCGGACGCCGTCGCGGCCGATGCGGCCGGCGGGGCCGATGGGACCGACGTGGCCGGCGGGGCTGATGGGAACGGCGGCGCCGATGGTGGAAACGAGGCCGAGGAGGCCGGCGGGGCAGGGGGCGGGTCGGTCATAGCCGGCCCAGCCTGCCGCAGCGAGGCCGACCGATGCCACCCGAATTAGCCCAGCTCACGTGGGCTGAGCGGGACGAGGACGGCCAGCGGAGCGGGACGCGGCCGCCCCCGCGCCGGTCAGTAGCCGCGTCGGTGACGGGCGGCCGCCCCGGCGCCGCCGGTCCCGCGGACCCAGCGATGCTGCGGGACCCGGGGCGCGATGCCGGGCCCGGCGGCGCGCAGCTGACGGACGAACGGCAGGACCAGCAGTGCCCCGACCACGAATCCGACGACATGCGCGCCGTATGCCACGGCCCCGCCGTCGGCCACTCCGAAACCGGTGAAGTACACGTACTGGAGCGCGAACCAGAAGCCGAGCACGATCCAGGCCGGAAGCCAGAACGGCAGGAAGAAGAACACTGACACCAGCCCGATGACCCGGGCCCTCGGGAACAGCACCAGATAGGCGCCGAGAACCCCGGCGATCGCCCCGGAGGCGCCGATCAGGGTGTTCGAGGAATCGCTCTGGAACAGGGCAAAGCCGTAGGTAGCCGCGTACCCGCAGACCAGGTAGAACAGCAGGTAGACCAGCCGCCCCATGCGGTCCTCGAGGTTGTTGCCGAAGACGCCGAGAAAAAGCATGTTGCCGATCAGGTGCAGCCAGCTGCCGTGCAGGAACATGGCGGTCAGGGCGGACAGTGCCGGAATCTTGTGGAACGGCGGCGGTGACTGTGCGATGCATCCCGGATTGCCGGCGGAATCCACCCCGATGTGGCCCGAGTTCACGACGGTGAGCGCCGCGTTGTGCAGCAGCTCGCGGGGGATGGCGCCCCATTCCTGGAAGAACCGCTGCTGCTCGCAGACGTTCTGCGCCACCGACGTCCCGATCCCGGCGACGGAGGTCACGACGGGCTCGAGGAAAACGAAGATCACGACGTTGGCGGCGATCAGGAGCCAGGTCATGACCGGACGCCGGCTCAGCGGGTTGATGTCGTGAATCGGGATGACCACGTCGACCATCCTGCCTGTTCGGTCGGCCGGCGGCACGGCCGGGTGAGGGCGCGGGCGGGCGGACGTGAGGTGGGTCGCGCGCGCCCGGCAGCCGATCGTCGTCATGGGCCACAGTGGAGGCGTGCATCCACACTCGCCGAGCACCGATACCCCCACCGTTCCCGGCGCCGCGACCACCGTGACCGCGAGGGACGCCGCAGGCGCGGGGCACACCGCGGTGGTCGGCCACGGTGATCTCGTCGCCCGGGATCGGCGGGTGGTGTGGCATCCGTACGCGTCCGCGACCGCGACGGCACCCCTGTTCGGCGTCCGATCGGCCCGTGGCGTCCGGCTGACGCTGACCGACGGTCGCGAGCTGGTCGACGGCATGTCGTCGTGGTGGGCGGCGATCCACGGCTACCGCCATCGCGTGCTCGACGAGGCGGCGCGCACGCAGCTCGACGCCATGTCGCACGTCATGTTCGGCGGCCTGACCCACGAGCCCGCGGTGCGGCTCGCCGAGACGCTCGTGGCGATCACCCCGGCGCCGCTGCGGCGGGTGTTCCTGTGCGACTCGGGATCCGTCGCCGTCGAGGTCGCCATCAAGATGGCGCTGCAGTACTGGACCGGGCGGGGGCACCCGGAGCGGACGCGGCTGCTGACGATCCGCCGCGGCTACCACGGCGACACCTCCGGCGCGATGGCCGTGTGCGACCCGGACGCCGGCATGCACCACCTGTTCAGCCAGCTGCTGCCCCGCCACCTGTTCGCCCCGGCGCCGACCTGCGCCTACGACGAGCCGTGCACCGACGCGCATGTCGCGCCGTTCGAGGAACTGCTCGCCCGGCACGCCCACGAGGTCGCGGCGGTGATCCTCGAACCGGTCGTGCAGGGTACCGGCGCGATGCGCTTCTACGCGCCGGCGTGGCTCGCCCGGGTGCGCGAGCTGTGCGACGCGTACGGGGTGCTGCTGATCGCCGACGAGATCGCGGTCGGTTTCGGTCGCTCGGGGGAGCTGTTCGGCTGCGACCACGCGGGGATCAGCCCCGACATCATGTGCCTGGGCAAGGCGCTGACCGGCGGCTACCTCTCGATGGCGGCCACACTGTGCACCGACGAGGTGGCCGCGGGCGTGTCCGACTCGCCGGCCGGGGCGTTCATGCACGGCCCGACGTTCATGGGCAATCCACTGGCGAGCGCGATCGCGAACGCGAGCGTGGAACTGCTGCTGTCCTCGCCGTGGCGGGCCCGCGTCGCGGAGGTCTCCGCCGGGCTGCGCGCCGGCCTCGCCCCGGCCGCGGACCTGCCGGGCGTCGCGGACGTGCGGGTGCTCGGCGCCATCGGCGTCATCGAGACGCGCGAGCCGGTCGACATGGCGGTGATCCAACCGCTGCTGGTGGACCTCGGCGTCTGGGTGCGTCCGTTCGGCCGGCTGGTGTACACCATGCCGCCGTTCGTCATGGCGCCCGCCGACGTCGCGACGCTGACCGGCGCCATGGTCGAGGCGGTCGCCCGGACCACCTGATGCGTCCGGGTGATCCGTCACCCGCGGACACGGGCGACGGGCGGGTCCGGCGGCGGGAACCAACGGTGGATGGTCCGGCGCTGGTCCGGACTTCGGCCCGACGTGGTCCCCGACGCGGAGCCACACGTCCCCCCCGGCGTGTCGTGTGTGGTCTCTGCGCGGGCGTCGGTCACCTGACAGAGAGCCGGCGCCCCGCCGGCTGTCACTTTCGGCATCGGATTCGTCGCCGCAGGTCAGCTGGCATTTCCGCAACCGGATCGCGCCGGGGAATGCGCGACCCGCGCCGGTAAGCCGACCCAATGCGACGGTTGCGAATCCCGCGAGCGGCTTCGTACTCTTCGTTTTCGATGATTCACTGTGAGTAGCAAAGACAAGGTTGGATTCACCCGGGCGGTTCCGGCCCGTTACCGCGGCCGCGAACGAGAACGAGGAAGGCCATCCGCCAATGCCGTTACGCCTACGACTGCCAGGCCGCGCGGGTTCCGTTCTGCTGGGTGTCGCCCGCGGTCTGCGGCGCCGCGGGTCACGGTCGCGCGCGCCCTGGCGCGGGCTGGCCTGGAACCGCCGGTCGGGCGAGCGGGCACCGGCCGCGCCGCCGCCGACCGCCGCCGCCTGCCCGTTGGCGCTGCGCCTGGCCGGCGTCACCATGCCCGCGGTCAACCCCGCCGGCCCCGCGGCCGTCCGGGCAGGTCCGGACCAATGCGCCCCCGCCGGGCAGGCCGACCCGGCACGGTCGGCGACCTCCACGCCCGCCACACCGGTGACGGCCTCCGCGAGCGCGGCGGCGGGCGTCTCCCCCGCGGTGGCGCCAAGGTCGGGTCCCTGCGGCCCGACGATGGTCGGCACGGACAGGGCTGGCTGCGGGGTGCCTGGCTCCGGGGTGCCTGGCTCCGAGGTGGCGGGCCCGGGGATGGTCGGCTCCAAGATGGCCGCCGCGGGAGTGGCCGCCGCGGGAGTGGTCGGTGGGGGCCGGGCGGTCCGGCCGCGGATCGCGGTCGCGCGCCTCGTCGGGTGCGGCTGGATGCTGTGGCGGGCGCCCCGGGCGGTCGCGCGCCGCATCGTCCTGGTCAGCCTGGCCTGGTTGGCGCTGTGCGGGTTCGCGCTGTCGGGGCTGCGGTGGCGGTGGACGGACCTGATGGCGTTCGGGGCGTTCCTGGCGCTCGGCGCCGTCGCGGTCGCCGCGGCCGCGCGGCTCGGTGAGGATCTGGCGGTTCCCCGGATCGCCCGGCACGATCTGCTCGCCACCTGGGCGGTCGCCGTCGCCGTCCTGCTGCCGCCGTTCTACCCGGCGGTGATCGGCCTGCCGCTGTGCTGGCTGTCCGGCCGGGCCGACCCGGTCCGGCCCCCGCACCTGCGGATGTTCCAGGCGGCGACACTGGGCATCGCCGGTTACTGTGCCTCCGCCGTGCACCTGCTGCTGAGCCCGGACGGGGGCCGGGCGACCGTGGACGGCCTCGTCGGCTCGGGCCCCGCGGTGGCGGCGTTCCTGGCGGCCGTGGCGGTCTTCCCGATGGTCGCCTCCCTGCCCGCCCTCGGCATGGTCCGTGCGGGCCGCCAGGACGGGCTCGACGCCTGGCTCGGCGTCTCACCCCGGGCCACGATCGACCCCCCGGTCGGGCCGTACGTCACCGCGGGCGACCATGGCCCGAACGGGCTGGCCGGCCCGGGCCGGTCGGCCGCCGCGCCCAGCGCGCCCGTCATCCCCGGCAGGGCGGTGGTCGGTGCGCCGGGTGGCGTGGTGGGGACGGTGCCGGGTCGGGACGCGTCGCGGGTGGAGGCGGCCGGCGGCACCGTCGCCGGGCGCGCGGGACTGAGCCGGCATGCCGGCACGGAGGGGCTGGCCGGGTCACGGCTGCGACCCTCGCGGCACGAGGCGGTGCCGGCGCGGGCCGCGGAGATCTGCACGTCGATCATCGTGGCGGTGCTGTGGGCGGCGAGCCCGTTGCTGATCCTCGCGGTCGCCCCGCCGATGCTGCTGCTGCAGCGCAGCCTGGTGCACACCGACCTGCTGCACGCCGCCCGCACGGACGCGAAGACCCGGCTCGCGAACCCGGCCTACTGGCGCCAGGTCGCCGAGCGCGAGTTCGGCCGGGTCGGCCGGGACGGGCGGCCGCTGTCGGTGCTGCTCGTCGACATCGACCACTTCAAGCGGGTCAACGACCGCTTCGGGCACCTTGTCGGGGACGTGATCCTGGTGGCCGTCGCCGACGCGCTGCGGGCCGCGACCCGGCCCCGCGACCTCGTCGGCCGGTTCGGCGGGGAGGAGTTCGTGGTCCTGCTCTCCGAGATCGGGCGGGACAACGCGCTCGACGTCGCCGAGCGGATCCGCCGCCAGGTCGCCGGCACCCGCTGCGGGCAGGTGGACGGCGGCCCGCCGCTGTCGGTGACCGTGTCGGTCGGCGTCGCCACCCATCACGGGGCGCCGGGCGACCTGTCCGCGCTGCTCGCCCGCGCCGACAGCGCGCTGTACCGGGCCAAGGCGGACGGGCGCAACCGCGTCCGCCTGGCCGATCCGGTCTATGCGCCGGTGTGACCCGCGTGGTCAGCCCGGCTGGGCCGCGCGGATCGTGTTGCGCAGCAGCAGCATGGTCGTCACCGGGCCGACGCCGCCGGGCACCGGGGTGAGGGCGCCCGCGACGGGGGCGATCGCCGCCGCGTCCACGTCGCCGACCTCGCCGGCGTCCGTCACGGCGGTGCCGACGTCGATGACCGTCGCACCCGGCCGGACGAAGCCTGCGCCGATCAGGTTCGGCCGGCCGGTGGCCGACACGATGATGTCCGCCTCGTGGGCGATCGTCACCAGGTCCCGGGTGCGCGAGTGACACACGGTGACCGTCGCGTCCTCGGCGAGCAGCAGCAGCGACACCGGCTTGCCGACGACCGGCCCGCGGCCGACGACGCACACCCGTGCCCCGGCCATCGGCACCCGCGCCCGGGTGAGGATCTCCACCACGGCGGCGGCCGTCGCCGGCGCGAAACCGGGAAGGCCGAGGGCGAGCCGGCCCAGGCTCGCCGGGTTCATCCCGTCGACGTCCTTGTCCACTGGGATGCGCTCGCCGATCTCCCGCGAGCTCCCCCCGTCGGGCAGCGGGGTCTGCACGATGATCCCGTCGACGAGCGGGTCGGTGGCCAGGGCGTCGACGGTGTCGACGAGCGCCGACAGGCCGCCCGACGGCTCGTGCAGCTCGCACCGGATACCGACCTTGCCGGCGGTGCGCTCGATGATGTGGGAGTAGGAGCGGGCGGCCGGGTCCGCGGTGGGCAGGACCACGGCCAGGGTGGGGGTCTTGCCGGTGACGGTCAGCCGCTCGGCCTCGTCGACGACGTACCGGCCGATCTCGGCGGCCATGGACCGCCCGTCGAGCAACCTCATGCGGTGCTCCGATCTTCGCGTGCGTGGGTCGCGTGGGTCGCGTGGGTGCGGGGCGGGCGGGGCGCTCGGGTGGCTGGTGTGTACCCGGCGCGGGGGCGTCCCCGTCCGCGTGGGTCTGCGGACGGACACCCCTGCTGCCCGTTTCTGGCGCCGCCGTGCCCTGGTGTGCGAGCCTGGAGGCTTCTGCGTCCGGTCGCGGACGCTCGCTTGCTCGTACCGTAGCAAGGCCGCGCGGGCCGAAACCCACCAACGGGTCAGCGCCCGCGCGTCAGCGGGGGAGATCGCGCAGGATCAGGTCGAGACCGGCGAGGAACTGCGCCTCGTTGTCGTCGCGCAGGTGCGGCGCGACGTCGGACAGGTCGGGATGGCGATCCTCCGGCGGGCGCACCGCGGCGACCGGACCGCCCTCGGCGCCCGCGCCCTCGCGCTCGACCGCACGGGCGAGCTGGCGGGCCTCGGACAGGGTGTGCCCGAGCGTGTAGAACAGCAGCGTCTGGTAGACGTTCGCGGCGTCCACCGGGTCCATGCCGGCCCGGTGCAGCTGGGCGACGGCATGGTCGGAGCGCTCCCAGTAGGCGCCCACTCCCGGCGGTCGGCGCAGCACCAGCGGGGCGAGCGTCGGATGGGCGAGCAGGGAACGGCGCAGCTGGCGGAAGTTCTCCCGGATGTCGGCGCGCGGGTCGTCCGTCTCCGGCAGGGTCGCGGCGCCCTCGCGCACGACGCTGTCGACGAGCGCGTCGAGCAGGGCGTTCTTGCCGGTGAAGTGCCGGTACATCGCCGTCGGATCGCATTCGAGGAACGCGCCGAGCGCCCGCATGCTGAACGCCCCCGCGCCTTGCGTGTCGACGACCTGCATCGCCGCCGCCATCAGCACCTCACGCGACAACGTCCCCCGCGGCGTCCGTCGCGGTCGCCCCCGCCGCCCGCGACCCTCGCCACCCACTGCCCGCCCGTTGTCAGCGGACTGCGAACCCGTCGCCGGTTCGGTGCCCCCCAAGGGTTCGGCGCCGATGTGTCCGGTGCCACCGCCTGCCGACCCGGCCGACGCTGGCGGGTTCGCCGTCTCGTCCACGTCCTCGTCAATGCGACCATGATAATCAACGATGTTGACGCCGTCCCGCGCCGCCAACCGGGTGCCCCCGGCGTCACGCTGCCACGACCCGCCGCGGCAGCGCCGGGGCGCATCCCAACCTGGAACGCGACCTACGCGGGCCAGGGACTGAGCAGAGCGACGGACATGTCCGCGAAGTCCTTGATGCTGCACCTGCCCGGCGCGCTGCAATGACTGCAATGTAGGCATGGCGGATGCGCTGTATGCAGTATGCCTCTGCCGCGGTCAGGGGGAGGGGGCGGTGGTGAGGGGGTGACGGTGGGCGAGTTCGTTGGCCCAGGTCTGGATGCAGGTGGCGAGCTGGGAGTCGCTGAGGCTGGTCGGTGGGCCCGCGCAGGCGGTGGTCGGCGAGGT
Organism: Frankia sp. RB5; assembly: GCF_059816245.1. Classification (NCBI taxonomy): domain Bacteria; kingdom Bacillati; phylum Actinomycetota; class Actinomycetes; order Frankiales; family Frankiaceae; genus Frankia; species Frankia sp. RB5. Next base: position 14,526 of record NZ_JCBATA010000016.1, on the reverse strand, counting down.
GCCGGGCTGGCCGGCGGCGGGTGATGGTCCCGGGCCCGCGCCGGGGCGGCCGGCGGTGGGGGAGGTGCTGGCGCCCGGGGTGTTCAGGGCGACGAGCTCGGTGGGGATGCGGTTGGCGTAGCTCATCGTCAGGCGGTAGACCACGCGGCCGTTGATCTCGACGTAGGACTGCCAGATGTCGTCGCGGACCGGGAGGAACTCGACGAGCTTCGCCCCGGAGCTGATCAGGCCGGGGTTGGCGGCGGCGATGTAGTCGGTGGCCGCGGCGACGAGCTGGTCGAGGTTGACGATGCGCGGGTCGTCGTCGGCCAGGACGGCGATGTCGAGCGGGTTGAGCTGGCCGTCGGTGACGGTGTCGGCGGGCACCGTCTCGTAGGCGACGAACTGCTGGGAGTCGCTGGCCCGCGGCCGCACCGGGGTGACCCAGTACAGCCGGCCGTCGGCGACGCGGCGCAGCAGGTAGTCGTCGACGTTGCCGAGCTGCACCGGCGAGCTCGTCGGCGCGAAGCCGAACATGCGCCGGTCGCGGACCTCCCGCCCGCCGGCCCACTGGGCGGCGGCGCGCTGCGCGTCGACGAGCGAGTCCGGGTACACCGGCCCGGGCAGCGTGCCGGGGCGGACGTCGGTGCGGTGCTCCAGGCGGACGCCGCCGTTCGAGGAGCCGCGGACGAGGACGACGCCGGCGGGGACAGCCACCGTCCGCGCGTGGTAGTGGATCTGCCTCTGCACGGGCAGGACGACGATCGGCTCGGCGCCGGCGCAGTACCCCCAGGCGTCGTCGGCGGAGAAGATGAGCCGCGGGAAACGGTCGTTGAGCAGGTTCGGCAGGCTGTTGCTGCGCTCACCGTCGAACGCCCGGTCAATGCGGTACTTTCCGCTGAAATGGCATTGCGTGGGCCGTTCGGAGCCTCCCCTCCATTCGACGACACCGTACATGGGGGTGTCGATCCCGCTGCCGTCGCGGATGGCGGACCAGGCGGCCGGGCGGCCCTTCGTCGCGTTCAGGTAGGTGAGTGTGCTGACGCGGAGCCGCACGTTCGCGATGTTCCCGGAACTCGCGCTCATCACGGCGATCGCGCCGTCGCGGGAGCCGACCCGCGGCTCGAACCCGGCCATGCTGAACGTGCCGCGGCGAATGCAGGTCGCCACGTCGCTGCCGTGCGGGCCGAGCAGGTCGCAGCGTTTCCCGTCGCCGCGGGCGTTGTCATTGATCAGCACGGAGACCGCCGTCGGCGGATGCGCTGGATCGGGCACGACGAACGTGGTACGCGCGCCGTAGAACCGGGCGAGGTCCTTGTCGTTGTCCCACACCGCCCGGACGAACTGGACGAGGCTGACGACGGCGAGCGTGATGCCGACGACGACGAGGATCGCCGCGGGCGTCGCCAGCCGCGTGGACGGCGCGCCCGCGTTCGCCCACCAGACGGCGACGATCAGCACTGTGCCGACCGCGCCGACCCCGAGAAACTGCCACCGCCATCCCGAGCCGACGAAATACCAGGCGTCGAGCCAGCGCCACAGGCCCAGATGCACCGGGCCGACGCCCGGCAGGAACACCGACACGAACACCCACCACACGAAGATCAGGGCCGGCCACCACAGCCAGAAGAAGGCCAGCCGCACCAACATCACGCGGAACTCGCGCCGAGCGTTCGACGTCGTCTTCGCCGCCATGTCCGACCGTCGCTCCTCGCGTTCGCCCCGTCCCGACACTGATCGCCACCTTGATACCAGCGTGGCGCGGACAGATACGGAGGAAACCGAGAAGCCGCACTGTCGCCGATCCGACCGCGTGAGCCGCACTTCCACCGGACCGGCCCGCGAGGTCCCGCCGGACCGCGCGACCTCGCGGCCGCGGCGATCAGCCCGGCGGCGTGGAACCACACCCCAGCAACGCATCGAGCCAGTTGCAACAATGTTGCAGGTACGAGATAGTTGCGGCGTTGGGATCCCGCCCGACCAGCACGATGTCCGGCCGATCCGCCGCGCCGGGTCCGCGCCGGGTCCGCGCCGGTGACAAGGAGGCATGGCGTGGCCCATCCAGCGCCCGGCAGGGGCGGCCCCGGTCTCACCGAGCGGCTGGCCCGGTTCCACCGGAGCCTCATCCCGGCGGACAGACGCTCGCTGGCGGGCATGGCCGCCTTCATCATCCTGCTGCACGCGGTGGGCTTCGTCGTCCTGCTCACCCTGGTCACTCCGCACGGCTACCACCTCGGCGGCGACCACCCGGTCTTCACCGCCGGCGTCGGGGTGCTCGCCTACACGTTCGGCCTTCGCCACGCGTTCGACGTCGATCACATCGCCGCCGTCGACAACACCACCCGCAAGATCATCGCCGACAACACCGCCCGCGAGGCCGACGGGCACTCCGGGCTGCGTAAACCGCTGTCCGTCGGGTTCTGGTTCTCCCTCGGTCACTCCACCATCGTGTTCGCGCTGGCATTCCTGCTCTCGGCGGGCGTCAGATCCCTGGTCGGCCCGGTCGAGGACGACTCGTCGCGGCTGCACACCATCACCGGGGTCATCGGCCCGTCCGTGTCCGGTGTCTTCCTGTGGATTCTCGGAATCCTCAACCTCGCGGCCCTGATCGGCATTGTGAGGGTGTTCCGCGAGATGCGTCGCGGCACCTACGACGAGCAGGAGCTGGAGCGGCGACTGGACTCGCGCGGCTTCATGAACCGTTTTCTCGGCGGCCTGACCAGGACCGTCACCAGGCCCTGGAACATCTACCCCATAGGCGTCCTGTTCGGGCTCGGTTTCGACACCGCGACCGAGGTGGGCCTGCTCGTCCTCGCCGGTGGGGCGGCCGCGTTCGACCTGCCCTTCTACTCGATTCTCGTGCTGCCGATCCTCTTCGCCGCCGGCATGTGCCTCATGGACACCATCGACGGCGTCTTCATGAACGCCGCCTACGGCTGGGCCTTCGCCCGGCCCGTCCGCAAGGTCTACTACAACATCACCATCACGACCATCTCGGTCATCGTCGCGCTGGTCATCGGCACCATCGAACTCGTCGGCGTCCTCGCGGACCGGTTCACCATCGACTCCGGGCCGCTTGCCTGGATCGCGGCCGTCAACCTCGACTACGCCGGCTACGCCATCGTCGGCCTGTTCTTCCTCGCCTGGGCCGTCGCCCTGGCCGTCTGGTACTTCGGGCGGGTCGAGGAACGCTGGACCACCAGGGCGCCCTCGTCTCCGTCCACCACCACGACGGAACCGGTCTGACCATCCCGGATCCTCGGGCGGTCCTGCGGGACCAAGATAATCAACGGCGTTGACGACGTCCCGCGGCCGCTGATCAACGAGCACCGGGCTCAGAGCCGGGGCGAAGGCCGTCGGAATCGTCAGGATTCCCGACGCGCGCACCCGCTGCTCCGCCGGGAACACCCGGAACAGCACTCAGGCAGCGCAAGGTCGGGCGGACTGGCATGTGGTCAGACGTCTCGGTCGCCGGTGTCGCGGAGCTGCTCGATCCGCTGCGCGGACAGTCCGGTGAGCGCGGCCACGCTCGCGGACAGGGAGCCGTCGACGACCTGCATGGAGGCGACCATGCCTTGACGGACCTCCCGGAGTGATCTCGGGAGTTGGAGACGGCCGACGTATGAGCTCGCGACCGCCGCTTACGCGACGGTGAAACCACCGTCCACGGGCAGGATGCTTCCGGTGACCAGGCGGGCGCCGATCAGGTATTCGATCGCATCGGCGACGTCGGCGGCGGAGGCGATCCGGCCGGCAGGCACGCTGCTCGCGGCAGCGTCGAACTGGGCTCGGCGCTGATCCTCGGGGAGGAAGGACCACCAGGCGGTGTCCACGACTCCCGGGGCCACGGCATTGACGCGAACCGGCGCGAGCTCGGCCGCGAGCGGAGACACGATGCGCTCGATCGCTCCGTTCACGGCCGCGAGGGTGACCGTTCCGGGAAGGGCGGCCCGGGCACTGGCGGCCGAGATCATCGTGATCGACTCGGTGACCTTCGCCTCGCGAATCGCGTGGATGTAGTGGATGTAAGCGAACAGCTTGGCGGTGAACGCCGTCTCGACGTCATCGAGGCTGATCTCGCGGATCGGTCCGAGTCCGGCCGCGCCTGGGCTGAAGGCGAGCACAAGATGCTCGAACGGGCCGAATCGCTCGAGGAACGCCGCGACCGCGTCGCGGTCGGCGCCGTCGAGTTGCTCGACGCCGGCTACCCGACCGGCCAGCGCGGCGACCCTCCTGCCGGCGGCCCGCGAGCACGCGGAGTGGGCGACCGGAGTGCTGCGCACGATGGCCGTCCAGCAGGCCAAGCATCCCCTCATCCAGAAGGTGGGCCAGGTGGCGGAGAAGACGATGGACACCGTCCGGAACGCCGTCACACCAGGCTGAGCCAGGAGCACCGGCACCAGGAGTAAGGTCCAGCTTCCCGGCCACGAGACCGCGATCGTCGATCATGGCCCATCCACCCACCGCCCGCCACGACCGCTGCCGGCGAGTCCCGCTTGTCACCCCCTGGGACTGTCGTCGGAAGGCGGTCGCCGGAACTGCGACGAAGGCTCACCGGCGTGACGTCCTGGCGAGGCAGCGCGGATGGTCCCCAGCCGGACGCGTACGCTGGGTGTCCATCTGCGGACCCGTCGGAAACGCGCCGGATGGGTGTGTGGCGACGGGGTGAACGCTGACGGACAGCCGGGAGGTTGATGCGGGTGGCGGGGGTTGTGACCTCTGAGCGGGGAGGGGGTGGCGACCAGCCCGCGAACGTCTCGAGGTTCGCCCCCTTCGCCCATGTGACGGTGGACAAGGCCCCGCTGTACCGCGCCATCATGCGGACGTTCGTCCGGGCCAAGCGCAGGTTCAATGTTCATCTGCGTCCTGAGGACGTCCTGGAAATGCTGGCCCGAGAGCCGGGCCAGCACGGACTGGACCTCGGGGGAGTCACGGATGTCAGCGCCGAGCTGCGCAGCCTGGCCGGCTGGGGCAACCTGCGCGGCGATCCGGACACAAGCCGGGTCACCTCGGTCGAGGACTTCAACCGTCCCCGTTTCCTCTACCAGCTCACATCGGCTGGAGAGGCCGCCGAGACCGCGCTGGAGGCGTTCGACGAGGCGCTGGGCCGGCGCGGGGAGCTCCAGGCCGTCGCCCTGTCCGACATCCACAGCCAGCTGCGGGCGCTGCTCGCCCTGCTGGCGCAGCCCGAGATCGACGCGGCGAAGGCGCATCAGCTGCTGCGTGACCTGGCCGGCGTCTTTCGCGGGCTGGCGGACAACGCCCAGGCATTCATGGGGTCCCTGCAGCGCACCATCGACCTGCACGACGCCGACCTCGACGTCTTCCTGGCCTACAAGGAACAGCTCATCGACTATCTCCAACGGTTCATCCGCGATCTCGTCGTCACCTCGGCGCGGATTGTGGACGTCCTGGGGGAGATCGAGACGCACGACATGAGCCGGCTGCTGCGGGCGGTCGCCGAGCGCGAGGCCCGCGACGCGGCGCCCGACCTTGACCAGCCGCCCCGAACGACACAGCCAACACAGCCAACACAGCCGGAGCTGACGCAGGGAGAGCCGGCCGGGTCACCAGCGGGCGGGGTTGTCGGCGAACGGCTGGCGTTGTGGACCGAGCGATGGGAGGGGCTGCGGCACTGGTTCGTCGGGAACCGGACGCACCCGCCGCAGTCCCGCCTCCTGCGGGAGCGGGCCCGGGCCGCGGTGCCGGCCCTGCTGTCGGTGGTGCTGGTCCTCAACGAGCGCAGATCGGGCCGCAGCGACCGGTCGGCGGACTTCCGCGCGCTCGCGCTCTGGTTCGCGCAGGCCCCGAGTGACGACGACGCCCACCGGCTGTGGCGCGTGTGCTTCGGGCTCGCCCCGGCCCGCCACCTCACGGTCGACGCCGCGACGCTGGAGGCGCGTGACGCCGAGCCGGTGCCCGCGTCGACGCCGTGGAACGAGGCGCCGCCGATCATGGTCGACATCCGGCTGCGGCGCACCGGGCGGTACGAACGCCGGGGCGCGCCCAACCGGGTCCGCGACCGCGCCGCCGAGCGACGGCTGCTGGCCGAGAAGCTGGCGGCCGAGGAGGAGGTGGTGCGGGCCGCGCGCCGTCGGCTCGCCACCGGCGAACCCGTGCGCCTGTCCGAACTGGCCGAGCTCGACGACCCGACCTTCCGGCTGTTCCTGACCGTCCTCGGGGACGCGCTCGCCCGCCGTCGCCCGGGGGAGCCGAGCGTCGTGACCAGCAGTGCCGACGGCACCCTGTCCATCTCGCTCACACCGACCGCCGACAGCGTGATCGCGACCATCCCCACCAGCGCGGGCCTGTTCACCGGCCCCGACCACGTCCTAGAAATCCACGACCTGCTGGAGAGCAACGACCTGCTGGAGAGCAGCGACCTGGTGGCGACCAGCGACCTGATGGCGGAGACGGCGTGACCGCCCCACGTCGCGACATCCCGCGCAGGGCGCGAGCCGGGTCGTCGTCGACGGCGGTCATCAACGCCCTCGACGCGCAGCGAGACGCCGAGCGCCGTCGGGCCATGCGCGCGATCCTGCGCCGCCCGCTGCTCGTCGCGCACGGTGCCGACGCCGACGTCTTCCGCCTTGTCCGCCGGCACCAGACGTGGCTGCGGGACTGGTTCACGCGGGAGACGGGCTGGTCGCTGCGGGTCGACCCGGAGGTGGCCCGGCTGGCGAAGATCCCAGCCGATCTGACCGACGGTACCCGGCCGGCCACCACGGGATCGGCCCAGCAGCCGTTCGGCCGCCGCCGGTACGTGCTGCTCTGCCTCGCCCTGGCCGGCCTGGAACGGGCCGACAACCAGATCACCCTGGGCAGACTTGCCGACGACGTGATGCTGGGCTGCGCCGCCCCGGAGTTCACCGAGGCCGGGATCAGCTTCAGCCTCGACAGCCGGGACGAGCGCGCCGACCTCGTCGCGGCCGTCCGTGTGCTGCTGGACCTCGGCGTGCTGCGCCGGGTCGCCGGCGACGAGACGACCTTCACCGCCGGCACCGGCGACGCCCTCTACGACCTGGACCGCCGGGCGCTGGCCGGCATGCTGGTCACCCGGCGCGGGCCGTCGACGGTCAGCGACAACCCGGGCCCGGCCGACCTGGACGGCCGGCTGGCCGCCGTCGTCGAGGAGCTGACGGCCGACACCGACGACGCACGTAACCTGGCCCGCCGCCACGCGCTGACCCGGCGCCTGCTGGACGACCCGGTCGTCTACCTCGCGGATCTGGACGAGGGCGAGCGGGCCTACCTGACCAGCCAACGGGCTGCCCTGACCCGGCGGATCACCGAGGCGACCGGCCTGGTCGCCGAGATCCGCGCGGAGGGCATCGCGATGGTCGACCCCGACGGTGACCTCACCGACACCCGGATGCCCGAGGACGGCACCGACGGTCACGCCACCCTGCTGCTCGCCGAGCATCTCGCCCGCGAGGGCGCCCGCCTCGGCCCGCAGGAGCCGATCGCCGTCGCGGACCTCGACGCCCACATGCGCGAGCTGATCGCCCAGCACCAGCGGCACTGGCGCAAGGGCGTCGCCGAGCCCGACGCGGAGGTCGAGCTGGTCGACCGGGCGCTGTCACGGATGCGCGCACTGGGCCTGCTGCGCCGGCGCGGGGACGACGTGTTCGCGCTGCCGGCGTTGGCCCGGTTCGCGCTCGGCGACCTGCGGGACGGCGGCGGTCAGGAGGCGCTGGCGTGACGTCCTGGACCGATTCCCCGTCCTGGACCGATTCCCCGCCCTCGACCGATGCCCCGCCCTCGCCACGGCTGGCACCCGGCGTCGAGACGGACGCCCGCCAGCCGGCTTCTGCGCCGGACGGCGCCCCGGGTCGGCCGGTGCCGACGACCGAGCGCTGGCAGCCGCTGCGCGCCGGCCTGGTCGACGTCTTCCTCTACGACGAGGAGGAGTTCCACTTCCACGAGGGCAACCTGCTGCTGCGCGGCAACAACGGCACAGGCAAGTCCAAGGTCCTCGCGATGCTGCTGCCGTTCCTGCTCGACGGCGAGGTGTCGGCCCACCGCGTCGAACCCGACGGCGACCCGAAGAAGCGGATGGAGTGGAACCTGCTCATGGGCGGGCGCCATCCCCACCCGGAGCGCCTCGGCTACAGCTGGCTGGAGTTCGGCCGGCTCGACGCGGCCGGCGCCGCCGAGTACCGCACGATCGGCGCCGGGCTGAAGGCGGTCGCCGGCCGCGGGTCGGTCACCACCTGGTTCTTCATCGCCGACGCCCGCGTCGGCGTCGACCTGAGCCTCGTCGGCCCGACCCGGACCGCGCTGACCAGGGAACGGCTGCGCGACGCCCTCGGCCCGCGTGGCAACGTCTACGAACAGGCGTCGCGCTACCGGCGCGCTCTGGACGAGGCGTTCTTCGGCCTCGGCGAGGACCGGTACGACGCGCTGGTCAACCTGCTCATCGCGCTGCGCCAGCCGCAGCTGTCGAAGAAGCCGGACGAGCGGGCACTGTCGGCGGCGCTGACCGAGGCGCTGACCCCGCTCGACCAGGCGGTGATCGCGGACGCGGCCGAGGCGTTCCGCGGCCTCGAGCAGGAGCAGTCGGACCTGCGCGGGTTCGAGGAGGCCCACGCGGCGGCCACCGCGTTCCTCGACCACTACCGACGCTACGCCCGGATCAGCGCGCGGCGCCGGGCTCGCGAGCCCCGCGCCGCGCAGGCCGCCTACGAGTCGGCGTCTCGCCAGCTGGGCGACGTCCGGGCGGAGCGGGAGCGGGTCGAGGCCGAGGCGATCCGGGTGGACGGCGAGGACAGGGAGAACGAGGAGCGCATCACCGCGCTCACCGCCGAACGGGACACCCTCGCCGCCCGCCCGGAGATGGACCAGGCCCGCGAACTCGCCCGACTGCAGCAGCGGATGTCCGAGCTGGAGCGCTCGGCCAACCGGGCCCGAGCCGAGCTGACGGCGGCGACGAGTCAGCGCGACGGGTTCGCCCGCCGGACCGCCGACGCGCGCCTGCGGGTCACGGCGACCACGGACGCGCTGGACCGGGCCGGCGAGACCGCCGCCACCGGCGCTGGCCACGCTGGCGTCGGCGCCGAGCACCAGGCGCTGCTCGCACCCCTGCACCTGCCCGACGGTCCTCCCGCCGAGCAGGTCGCGGAGGCCGCCCGGACCGCCCAGCGCGCGGCCGAGGACGTCACCCGCCGCCGCGAGGACGCCGTCAGGCTGGTCGCCCGCCTGACAGACGCCGACCGCCAGGCCCAGGACCGGTCGACCGATCGGCGCCGCGAGCGCGACAGGGCCCGGTCGGTCCTTGACGAGGCGGCCGAGGCCGCTGCCGGCGCCGAGGCCGCCCGGGAGGCCGCCGCCACCGCGTTCGTCGACGCGGCGCGCCGCCACCTCGAGGGCGCCGAGCAGCTGCGCCTGCCCGCCCTCGACGACGTCCTCGCCGCCGTCGCCGACTGGCTGGACGGCTTCGACGGGTCCAGTCCGCTGGTTGCCGCGGTCACCTCGCGCGCCCGCGAGCTGGAGAACGAGTTCGGTGCCGCCGACCAGCGGCTGGTTTCCGCCATCGGGGACGCGCGGGCGCGCGCGGGTGTCCTGGCCACCGAGCGCCGTGCGCTGGCCGAGGGGGCGCGACTGTCCCCGCCGGCCCCGCCGACCCGCGCCGCTGATCGGGATGGCCGGTCGGGAGCGCCGCTGTGGCAGCTCATCGAGCCGCGCGAGGCAGACCCGACGCCGTCGCAGGGCCCGACGCCGCCGCTGGGCCCGACGCCGCCGCTGGGCTCGGCGGAGATCGCCGGGCTGGAGGCGGCGTTGGAGGCGTCCGGACTGCTGGACGCCTGGCTCTGCCCCGACGGACGGCTGCTCGCCCCCGGCACCCACGACGTGGCCATCGTCGCCGACGGCGCCGGCGGGGGCCTGGTCGGCGGTGACCATCTCGGTGCGGTGCTGCGTCCCGCGGTCGACCGCTCCGACCCGGCCGCGGCCACCGTCCCCGACGCGATCGTCGCCGCCGTTCTGGCCCGGATCGGCTTCGTCCGCGCGGAGGCGTCCGGTGTGGCGGATCCGGACGCCGTCGCTCGTCTCGGCGACACCTGGGTCGCCGCGGATGGTCGGTTCCGCGTCGGGCGACTGCGCGGAGCCTGGGCCAAACCGGCGGCCCGCTACCTCGGGCACGCGGCGCGTGAACTGGCCCGCCGGACCCGCCTCATCGAGATCGACGAGGAACTGGCCGCTCTCGACCGGGAGATCGCCGAGCACGACGTGGCCCGCACGGCTCTGCACGAGCGCCGGGGAATGCTCAACGACGAGGTGGCCGGCGTCCCGGCGGACACCCCGGCCCGGCAGGGGTTCGCCGCCGCCCGCCAGGCCGACCGCGACCGGCGGCGGGCCGACGCGGCCCACCAGACGGCCATGCGTAACGCCGAAGAGGCCGAGGAGACGTCCCGACGGGCCCGGGCCGAACGCGATGAGACCGCCGCCCAGCTCGGCCTGCCCGTCGCGACCGACGATCTCGAGGAGACCCGGGAGGCGCTCGTCGCCTACCGCGTCGCCCTGTCCGCGCTGTGGCCCGCCGTGCGGGAACGCGCCGGCGCCGCGGCCCAGCTCACGCAGACCGAACAGGACCTGGCCGACGCCCAGGAGCAGGTCGCGCAGCGCGAGAGCCAGCACACCGGCGCCCGGACCGAGCACCTGTCGGCCCGCACGGCGTTCGAGACGATGGAACGCACGGTCGGCGCCGCCGTCGCCGAGGTGCAACGCCAGCTCGCCGCCGCCCAGCGCGGCCTGGAGACCGCCACCGGCCGCCGCCGCGAACTCAGCCAGCTCCGGCTGACGATCGCCGAGGCGGTCGGCCAGGCCCGCGGGCAGGAGAGTGGCCTGACCAGCCGGGTCGGGGAGCTCGCCGAGCAGCGCCGGCAGGCGGCCGGACGGTTGCGCCGGTTCGCCGCCGGCGGCCTGCTGGCCATCGCCCTGCCCGAGCTGGAGTTTCCCGATACCGGCCGGGAGTGGGCGCCCGACCCGGCGGTGCGCCTCGCCCGCCAGATCGACGCGGCGGTCGGCGACGTCGACGACTCCGACGCCGGCTGGGACCGGGTGCAGAAGCTCATCGCGGCCGAGCACGGCACCCTGCGGGAGGTGATGAGCCGCCATGGCCACCACGCCGCCGCGACCCTCACCGACGACGGCTGGGTGGTCGAGGCGACGTTCCGCACCCGCATGATGAGCCCGGCGGAGCTCGCGGACGCGCTGGGCGTCGAGGTCAGCGACCGGCGGCGCCTGCTGACGGAGCGGGAACGAACCATCCTGGAGAACCATCTGGTCAGCGAGGTCGCCAGCCACCTCCAGGATCTGATCAGCGACGCCGAGCACCAGGTCGAGCGGATGAACGCCGAGCTCGACGAGCGCCCCAACAGCACCGGCATGAAACTGCGCTTCCAGTGGCGCCCCGGCCCGGACGCGCCGGCGGGCCTCGGCCCGGCCCGGGAACGGCTGCTGCGCCAGGTCGCGGACGCCTGGTCGCCGGCGGATCGGGAAGCCGTCGGCGCGTTCCTGCAGGCGCAGATCAAGGCCGAGCGGGAGCGGGACGCCGCCGGGACCTGGCTGGAACACCTCGGCCGCGCCCTCGACTACCGCCGCTGGCACGTCTTCACCGTGCAGCGCTTCGCCGACGGCCAGTGGCGCTCCGCCTCCGGCCCGGCCTCGGGCGGCGAGCGGGCCCTGGCCGTCACCATCCCGCTGTTCGCCGCCGCTTCCGGCCACTACCGTTCGGCGAGCAACCCACATGCGCCCCGACTCGTCATGCTCGACGAGGCGTTCGCCGGGGTCGACGACGACGCCCGCGCATCCTGTCTCGGCCTGCTCGCCGTCTTCGACATGGATGTCGTCATGACCAGCGAGCGCGAATGGGGCTGCTACCCGACCGTCCCCGGCCTCGCCATCAGCCAGCTGTCGTGGCGGGACGGCATCGACGCCGTCCTGGTCACCCGCTGGCGGTGGGACGGCCGCCAGCGCCTGCCCGCCGGAGGCGCACGGCCCGCCGTCGCCGCGGACGTCGCCGGGGTGAGGAAACCAGACGGCGTCCCACCTGCCGAGCACACCCTGTGGGACGAGCCGTGAGCGCGGAACCGGTGGTCTTCCCCAAGGCAACCGACTCCGGTGCGACCGACTCCGGCTCAGCTGACGCCGAGGCAGATGCCGTCGTCGAGGCGGACGCGGACGGGGACGAAGCCGGGACGGTCGACGTCGCGCGGCTCGGGCGGCTGTTCGGGCCGTCGAACCAGTGGATCATCACGCGGTTACGGTCGCGGATGGAACGGGGCGGGTCTCTCACCGGCGGGCTGACGTTGCCGGACCCGTCCGAAGATCAGCGCGCCGCCCTCGCCGGCCTGCTCGGCCGCCGCCCTGGGGCGGGCCGCACCATGCGGGTCGAGCTCGCCGACCTCGACGAGGTCGTGCGGGGCAGCGGATGCGCGTCGAGCCTCGCCGCCGCCGTCGTCGCGCTCACCGGCCCTGTCGTCAACCGGTCCGCGCTCGCGGCCGAGACCGCCCGGGGCTGGCGGGCCGTGTTCGCCATGGCGGATCCCCTCGTGGACGCCCGCCCGCAGCTCGGGGCCTGGCGGGACCGGCTCGTCGCCACCGGTCTGCCGCGCCGGCTCGCCGATTCGCTCCAGGAGGGGCAGACGCTGATGGGGTCGGCGGTCCGCGTGCTGGACGCGCTGCCCGCCGACAGCGTCCCGATCTCCGTGTTCGCCGCCCGTGTGCTCGGCGACGGTCACGCTCTCGACGCCGACCGTCCCCTGTCCACCCTGGTGCTCGACGCCGTCGCCCTGCTCGGCCGATCCATCACCGCCCACAGCGCCGACACCGCCCACACCGTCAGCGGCGACGACGCCTACGACGTTGACGGTGATGCCGGCGACGTCATAGGCGCTGACGGCGACAGCGCTGACGGCGATAGCGCTGACGGTGACAGCGGGGAGGACGACGGCGGTGACAGCGTTGGCGGCTCCGAGGCGGATGAGGTGGCGGGGCGGGCAGCGCGGTCTGCCGAGTGGCGGAGAGAGGTGTGGGCCGCGGTCGGCGTCCTCGTCAGTGAACTGGCGTTGCCCGTGCTGACGCTGGGGCTGCCTGGCGACCGGCACAGCGTGACCGGTCGCGTCCTGGACCTGTGGCGGGCGGCCGGTGAGCCCGTCCACCTGTCGCTGCGCCATCTTGTCCGTGACCCGCCGCGGCTGGATGCGCTGGCCGGCACGGACGTGTTCATCTGCGAGAACCCGGCGGTCGTGAGCGCCGCCGCAGACCAGCTCGGCGCCCGGTGCCGGCCCCTGGTCTGCGTCGGGGGCATGCCGGCCGCGGCGGCCGCGTCGCTGTTGCGCCTGTTGGCTGAGGCGGGCGCCGTCCTGCGTTACCACGGTGACTTCGACTGGGGCGGCCTGGCCATCGCGAACACCATCACCACCCGTTTCGACGCCGTCCCCTGGTGCTTCGACCGCACGTACTACGAGCGTGCGCTGCGCCCTGGCCTCGCCGAGCTCACGGGCCGCCCTGTCCACGCCCGGTTCGATCCCGACCTGAGCGACGCTCTGGGCCAGCATCGTCGCCGGGTCGAGGAGGAAGCCGTCCTCGACGACCTGCTTGCCGATCTCATCTGCGACCCGCGCGCGTGATCCCGGCGGCGCGCCGAGCGCCTGCATCGGCCCTCGGCCTGACGGCACACCCGATCGTGCCTGCGCAGGTTGCCGCCGGCGCTGCGCGTCGGGACAAGCGCGTCCGCGTCGAGCACGACTACGGCGAACTCAAAGAGGGCCTGGGCCTGGGGCCACTACGAAGGCCGATCGTTCGACGGCTGGCACCGCCACAGTCACCCGCGGCGACAGGATCACCCCGCTCCCAGGGAAGTTGACCTCCGCTGACTCCCCGGCGAGGGGGAGTGACGTGCGCCAGGTCGGCTGGTCGGTCCGATCCGCGCCTGGACCCCTGGTGGCCGTGGAGCGGTGGGAGGTGACCGCGCGATGGGCTGTCGGGCGGGATGACGCCGACGCTCATCACGAGCCGACGCGTCCACGCGGCCCTGGTGGTGTAGGCTTCGTCTTCGTCGCCCCACCGAACTCCACGGAGTCCGATGTCGCGTTGGACCACACTTCCTCCGAGGGGGCATAGACCCCCCGAGGAACAGGGCCTGCGGACGGTGCGATAAGGTGAGAAAGTGGCAATCACCGGTTGGTTCCGGAGAAATCCGGACCTCGGAGCGGATTTGACACGATCCTCCCGGAGCTCGTAGCCTGGAAACATCGCACGGAACGTTCTGGGAATGAGAGCGGGACGGGCGCGGGTGAAAGCAGTACCTGTTCGGCAGGGGTTCGTATCGCACGCAAAACGGCGATTTGACTCCCACCGGAGAGGCCGGTAAGTTTAAGACGCGCCAGGGGAAAGCCGAAAGGCTGGGATCTGGTGACGCGCCTGCTCCTTGAGAACTCAACAGCGTGCCGATTGTCAGTGCCAAATATGTTTTATCCCTCGTTCATGGTCTGTCTGGTTGTGTCCCTGCTGGATGTGGGGGTGTGGCTGGTCGGGTTGTGAGGG
>NZ_JCBATA010000164.1:0-1021 GCF_059816245.1 Frankia sp. RB5 | reverse complement strand
CGGTGCCCGAGTCGGGTGAGGAGGGCTCGCGGATGTGGATCGCTGATCGCGTCGGTCAGTGCGCGGGTGAGGCGCTGCGCGTCGAGTACCTGGATGTCTCGAGTATGAAAGCGGCGCGGCGCGGGGTCGACCGGCTCGGCCAGACCAAGCCGGTTCGTGGCGGCGGCAAGATCGCTGGCTGCGGCGCACAGCGCCGCCTCGCGGTCCCGCCACCGCGTCGCGCCGAGCGCGTGGCGTAGGTGTCGACCGACCTGGTCCGCGAGGGTCAACTGCGCGAACGCAGTGGTCAGCCATTTGCCGTACGGGGCCCAGCGGCGTTCGAGGAGAAACGCGATCCGGACGAGGTCGCGGGCCATGCGGGCGGTGAGCAGACGTGAGCCGAGGTCGTCGCCGCGTCCGCCGGTGCGGCCGATGAACGGTTCTTCCTGGCTGACCCGTAGCCAGCCGGCGGCCAGGACATAGCGCCAGACGTCGTCCGGGTACCAGGCCAGCGCCCGGCGCCGCGCGGCGAGCAGATCGAGCGGATCGTGCAGGACCACGCCAGCCGTGAGGCTGGCCAGGATCTGCGTTGGGGCCAGCAGCCAGTCCGCCAGAGCCATCCCGTCGGCCGGGTCGACGCCGAGCCGGCCGACGAAGAACGCCCGCGCGGTGGTCACCTCCACCTGGTGGTGTGGCCGGCCGTCGTATCGGTCGCTGTCGGGGTAGACAACCGGGAAACCGTCGAACCGGACCGGCAGCCTCTGCAGGGCGACGTCGATCGGCGTGGTGTCGACGTCCGGCGGGACGAACAGCTGTACGCGGGGGCCGAAATCGTGGTCGGTGGAGACCTCGTCGTCGAAACCGAGCACCTCAGAACCCTCACCGAGCAACGCGGCAGCGTGCGGAACGCCCAGGATCAGCGGCCGAACCGCCTGCTCATAGAACCGCCGAGAAAGATCGCGACCAGACACGGCTCCGAGAATCTCCTCCATGCTCCCCCGGTGGACGAACGCCCTCCGGCCCGACCAGCCGTGACCCTCAT
>NZ_JCBATA010000163.1:0-1035 GCF_059816245.1 Frankia sp. RB5 | reverse complement strand
CAGCGTCCTGACCACCGGTCATGTTCACCCCGGCAGCGAACAACCCGTGTTCATCTTCCCCGGCCAAGGCTCCCAATGGGCAGGCATGGCCACCCACCTCCTCGCCACCAGCCCCACCTTCACCGAACACTGGCACGCCGCCACCGACGCCCTCACCCCCCACATCGACTGGAACCCCCTCACCGCCCTCACCAACCCCGACCAACTCGCCCGCGTCGACATCGTCCAACCCCTCCTCTGGGCCGTCCTCACCAGCCTCGCCCACCTCTGGAAAACCCACGGCATCACCCCCGCCGCCGTCATCGGCCACAGCCAAGGCGAAATCGCCGCCGCCACCACCGCCGGCATCCTCACCCTCCACGACGCCGCCCACATCATCACCCACCGCGCCCACCTCATCACCACCCTCACCACCCCCGGCGCCATGCTCACCGTCGCCCTCCCCCACACCCACCTAGAACTCCCCCCCAACACCGACATCCACATCGCCGCCATCAACAGCCCCACCACCACCGTCCTCGCCGGAAACCCCCACCACCTCGCCGCATACGCCCACACCCTCCAACAGAAAAACATCTTCACCCGCACCATCCCCGTCACCTACGCCAGCCACACCCCCCACGTCGAACCCCTCCGAGAACCCCTCCTCACCACCCTCCAAAACATCACCCACCACCAAGCCACCACCCCCTTCTACTCCACCGTCACCACCACCCACATCCCCGACACCACCACCCTCACCCCCGAATACTGGTACACCAACCTCCGAAACACCGTCCAATACCACACCACCATCACCAACCTCGCCAACAACGGCCACACCCTCTACCTCGAAACCAGCCCCCACCCCGTCCTCACCATCCCCACCCAAGAAACCCTCGAACACACCCAAAACCCCCACACCACCGTCCACCCCACCCTCCACCGCGACCGACCCACCCTCACCCACTTCCACAC
Organism: Frankia sp. RB5; assembly: GCF_059816245.1. NCBI lineage: Bacteria > Bacillati > Actinomycetota > Actinomycetes > Frankiales > Frankiaceae > Frankia > Frankia sp. RB5. The sequence goes on along the minus strand of NZ_JCBATA010000163.1, from coordinate 78 downwards.
CACCCTCGCCACCCTCCACACCCACGGACCCACCCCCACCTGGCCCACCAGCACCAGCACAGACACAGACACAGACAC
>NZ_JCBATA010000162.1:0-1192 GCF_059816245.1 Frankia sp. RB5 | reverse complement strand
CCGTCGTCGGTCGCGGCCCGCTGACCCCCGCGGAGCTGCACCAGCTCGCCGTCAGCATCACCACCGCCCTGATGGCCATCCACCGGGCCGGCCTCGTCCACCGTGACCTGAAGCCCTCGAACATCCTCTCCAGCCGGACCGCCGGACCATCCAGCAGCGCCGGGCGCCGGCTCCCGGGGGCCGGCACACCCGCGGGCAGCCCTGCCGTCTCCGTCGCCGGGCGGGCCAGGCCCGCCGGTGGACGGCTCACCTCCGGCGGCCCGTCGGCCCGCCCCGGCGGGGTCGCCGGCCAGCCGGGGTCGGGCCGCGTGCCCGCCGTCCCGCCTGGTGGCGGCTGTGGGCCAGGCCAGGTCGGCGTCCCCGCCGGCTGCCCGCCGACGGCCTCGCCGGGCAGCGGAGGCCGGAAGCCCAGCTCCGGCTCGGTCACGCCGAACAGCCGACAGTACGAACGGCGGTAGGCAACGCCCGGAAAGACCTTTCCGAGCTCATGGCGGCGGACCATTTCGGCGGTGGCGGCCGGCGGGGCAAAACCGTCCTTCGCGGGCAGTCCGCGCAGTCGTTCGGCGAGTCCGTCCTGAGTCAGGCCATGCGCCTCGCGAAAACGCCGAAGTATGTTCGGCGTCCATCCCGGATGCTTATCGACAGACACGTCGACCCCGTTCCCTCGACACCGTCCGTGCGGCCTAGATCAGGATAGTCAGCGGGGTCAGGTGAACGGGCCGAACCAGCGGAACAGGGACCTCCGCCACCTCCGTGTCCGTTTCCTGTCCGGTGCACCGCCGGCCCGGAGAATCACCTGTCGGCTGCCCTGGTCCGTTTGCGGTGGATGCGGTCGACTGGGACTCCAACGCGGTTTCCGACCGGGTCGACGGGAGGTCCCCGGACGCGGGACCGCGCCCCGGGCGCCGGTCGGCAACGAGTTGCCCCCTCGATGGCCGACGCCCAAGCCGGTCCCGGGCGGGACCCGTGGGCCACACCTGCCCGCCCGGGACCGGCGCCCCCCTGCTCCGCCGCAACGCGCAGCGCGAGGGGCGGCCGGCGGGAGCCACGCCGCGAACCAGGCCGAGCGTGGGCCGAGCAAGCGTGGGCCGAGCAAGCGTGGGCCGAGCAAGCGTGGGCCGAGCAAGCGTGGGCCGAGCAAGCGTGGGCCGAGCAAGCGTGGGCCGAGCAAGCGTGGGCCGAGCAAGCGTGG
>NZ_JCBATA010000161.1:0-1220 GCF_059816245.1 Frankia sp. RB5 | reverse complement strand
TCATGCGGGTCTTATGGTCGGCTCCACGGGCGTTTACCGTCTCCGACGTACTAGCGGCGACGAGGTGACGCAGGTTGATCGCGGCGTTCAGGTCGCGGTCGATCACCAGCCCGCAGGACTGGCATGCGAACGTGCGGTCGGCCAGGGTGAGGCTTGGGTTTCGCCAGCCACAGCCGGAACAGGTCTTACTCGACGGGTACCACCGGTCGGCGACGACGAGCCGCGATCCGTACCAGACGGTCTTGTAGGTGAGTTGTCGCCGGATCTCGGCCATCCCGGTGTCCGAGACGGCGCGGGCGAGCCGGCGGTTGCGGACCATCCCGGCGACGTGTAGATCCTCGACCACGATCACGTCGTGGGACCGGGCGAGCCGTGTCGTGAGTTTGTGTAGCCCGTCGCGGCGCTGGTTCGCGACCCGGGCATGGATCGTCGCGAGCCCGGCGGCGCGCTGCCGGCGCCCAGCGCTGCCCGGCTTCGACCGGGCATAGGCCCGCGACGCGCGGCGCAGTGTCCGCAGCGCGGCGGCGTGCCGTTTCGGGTTCGCCACCGTCTCGCCGGTGGACAGGACCGCGAGGTGTTTCACGCCCAGGTCGACGCCGACCGTGCCGCCCGTCCGTTGACGGCGGGTCGGCCGTTCGGGAACGTCCCGGTCGGCGCCGACGGTGAACGACACGAACCAGCGGCCCGCCGTCCGGGACACCGTCGCTCCACCCAGCCGCTCCCGGCCATCCGCCAGCCGCGACGTGAGCGCGCCCATCGGCTCGCCGACCTTGACCCGGCCGATCCGGGGCAGTTTCACGTACAGATCGGTCGCGGGGCCGTAGGCGCCGGTCGTGTAGCGGAACGAGTCGCGGGCCTTCCCGCGCTTCTTGAACCGGGGAAAACCGACCCGGCGGCCCTTCCGCTTTCCCTTCCGGGAGTCGGTGAAGTTCTTCAACGCACGGGCCAACTGGTCCAGCCCGGCCGAGTACGCCTCCTTCGAGCACTCGTCCCACCAGGGCGCGACGTCCCGCTTGGCGGCGTTCCAGGCAAGCCGCAGCACGGGCAGCGTCCACGGCACCGGGGTGAGCAGGTCGCCGTCCAGGCCGTAGGACTTCTCCGCGTCGCGCTGCGCGAACGCGGCCTTCACCCGGGCCAGGCCCAGTTGTAGGCGAACCGGGCCGCCCCCGCGTGGCGACGCAGGTTCGCGGCCCGGGCGTCGTTCGGGTCGAGTGCGAACC
>NZ_JCBATA010000160.1:0-1258 GCF_059816245.1 Frankia sp. RB5 | reverse complement strand
ATCAGCGGCCGAACCGCCTGCTCATAGAACCGCCGAGAAAGATCGCGACCAGACACGGCTCCGAGAATCTCCTCCATGCTCCCCCGGTGGACGAACGCCCTCCGGCCCGACCAGCCGTGACCCTCATGCGGCGGTGGTCTCCCCAAGCCGCGGCACGAACAGGCCGCCGATCCCCAGGACATCGTCGAGCAGCCGCCGCACACGCTCGATCTCGCCGACGGTGCAGTCCACCAGTATCTTGACCTCCACGTCACGCTTGCCCCGATCCGCTGTAACGAAGAATCCCACCACGCCGGCGCCGGCAGCGCTGCCGCGAAAGACATCCACCCCGCCGCCGTCCGCGGCCACGGTGCCCTCCAGGTAGCCGTAGTCGACGGGGTACACGGCCTGCGGCACCCGCGGGTGGGTGCTGCCGGCCGGCCGGTCCACCACCAGCCGGCAGGTGGCCGCCAGCCCGTCGAGATTGCCGAACAGCCGTACACGGGACATGTCCGACATGATCCCCGCCGAATCGAAGGACGTCCATGAGAGAGGCCACGGACACGAAGCGGCCAGGGCCATCCGCATAGTCCAGCCGTAAACGGCGGGGCCCGGCCAGGGCCACGACGATGGCGGACGGCATCTGGACGCGACCGTCCGTCCTTGCCTCGGCCATAGGCGAACAAGTCGCCCTGTACATTCTCGGTGCTGACCGGGCGGCTGCCTCAGGCGATCGCGGGTGTCCTCGAAGCTGCCCCCAGCACAACCGGCCCGGCGGATGCCGGTTCGCACCGCCCCGACGTGGTGCCCAGGTAACTGAGACCTTTTAAACCGCGCCCTCCCGAACGGCGACCTGCGGGACCGCACTCCCGCACGATCAATGATATCAAGCACAGAGAGTCAACATCGGAGTCATCCCGGCCGGAGGCCCCGGCATTGCGCGAACCAGGCCTCCGTCCCCTCTGACCTGCGCCTGCGCGACACCGGCAAGCCTGCCGATTGATAGGTTCAACCTATTTGACCAGGTCAGAGGCTAGATGTGGAGCGTGGTGGACCATGTGTACCAGCATCCGAACCGTTTGATCTTGGTTGCTGGCCCTAAAGTCACTGTCCGACCGGTCACTACCAGGGCCCTGACCAGAGACGATGTCCAGTGAGCATTTTCAATGTTATTTTACGTGAATTGCGGGAATGTTCCGTCGCGCGCGTTTAAGAGAAAGTCCGGCGAACCAGCCGGAGAGTGGAAGTTGTCCGACTACTGTCCGTCCAGGCGGGAGAA